>DASXQM010000202.1:0-18821 GCA_036507195.1 Pyrinomonadaceae bacterium
AGCGTTGTTTGGTCGCCAATCACCTCGAGCTTGAGGAGATCGGTCTCGAGAGCCTCGCGCGCCAGGCGCGCTGTGCGAATTGCTTCCTCGGCCGTGTAGCAGCCGGCGGTGTTAGGGAGTATTTGCAGCGAGGGATCGAGATAATCGAGAAAAGATTCACTGCTGCGATCAAGCGGCACGCGTCTGACGGCAACCGTTGCCATCTCGGCCCCTGAGGCGCGGTGCGCAGCCTTCATTTCAGCAAACGTCCGATACTTTCCCGTGCCGATAATGAGCCGCGAAGTAAACACCCGGCCGCCAATTTCAAAATGATCTGTTTGCGCTGGTGCTGCTGTTGACATGAATGAATTATAGGCTCGCCGCTCTTTCCTGCCTACTGCCGACTGCCTACTGCGGACTGTTATTTGCCGCCACCGACAAAATGCACGATCTCCACTTTGTCACCTTCCCGCAGCCTGGTCGATTCCCACTGCGCTCGGCGGACCACACTTTGATTGAGCTCGATTGCGACCTGTTCAGCCTTCAGACTTAGGCCGGCGACCAGTTCCGGAAGAGAGATGTTTTCCTTCACCTCTTGTGGTTCGCCATTAAGCTGAATAATCAAGAACGCTGACCTCACTGGGCAGGGTGAATCACGCGGCGCAATTCCGTCGTCTCGCCATTCGCGACCGCGCGGATCAGGACCGCAGCCCGTCCCGAAGTGAAGTTGGGCATCGTGGTCGAAACGGCGGCGACTCCATCGCGTTCAGTTCTGACTGAATATATTTGTGGCCGGAAGGTAGTGCCGAGTATTTTTACTGAAACCGACACGCCCATGAGTGGCTTCTGCTCGTTTCCAGTTCCATCCTCCACCAGCACGCGAATGGTGAAAGACTCTCCCGCTCGAAACTCATCGTCGTCAAGGATCGTGAGGACCACAGGTGTCTCTTTGTCCGGAGCTTCCCCCAGGGGCGACGGCTGCCGCCGGGGGTCATATACTGTGTAGACCGACTCCTTGGCGCGCAGACGCCGTCGAGTCCTGGGTTTTCGAGACTCTTCTTCGGAGGCTTCGGGAACAGCTGTGGTTTCACTAGTTGCAGAACGCTCCTCAATAGTGGGGTCTTCATCAACAACTGTTGCGCCTGCCTCGCTAATCTCCTGACCTTCCTCCTCTTCGGTAACCGGCGGTACCGCCTGCGTTACAACGGACAGTGTTACATCCTCCTCGACTCGCGCGCTCATACGTTTCAATTCCTCGAGCCGGCCGGCGTTGATAGCCGCGCAGATCAATCGATGTTGCCGCTTTAGCCGTTGCCCAAGCACTTCTTCGTCAAATCCCGACAAGATCAAATCTTCGTAACGAGAACGCTTGCTAGCCAGAACCTCGCCCCCCACGTAAACGAGGGAGAGGATCAAAGGTGAGTCGAGACCTTTGTCTTCGGTCTGCACATGGTATACAACGCCCTCGTGCTCGATGTCAGTGTTGAAGCCAGTTATCACAATCTTGAATATGCAGCAGTCAGATGTCTCGGGAGCCGGCGACCAGGGGGAATGTCGGTCAGCTGAATCGAAGTTAACACAGCCATTTTTGCAGGGTCAATTACCAAATTTTTCGACGATCACCGAAAGACAACGTTGCTTGACACCCCAGATCACTTCGACTACGATTTCGGCTTGTACAATGATTCTCAATCTAAATCTCGAGCGATCCTAAGTGCGCTCGAGCTATTTCGCCTGACATTGAATGTCAGACGCGCATTGATCTGATCTGTCGCGGGGCTTAACTAATGACGTTTCGTCTTTACGATTATCTGCCTGTCCTGCTGATGTTCATAGTGGCTGGCGGCTTCGCGGTTGGCAACATTATTCTCTCCCAATATGTGGGACAACGGAAGCAAACACGAACGAAGATGATGCCGTATGAATGCGGCAAGGATCCGGTTGGCACCGCCCGCGAGCGGTTCTCAGTAAAGTTCTATCTGATTGCGATGATCTTCATATTGTTTGATATTGAGGTCATTTTCCTGGTGCCCTGGGCCGTCGTCTTCAAAACGCTTGCCAGCCCCGCTTATGGGTTGCGGTCGCTCGTCTATGTGGAAATGATGGTATTTGTGGCGTTACTGCTGGCGGGTTATGTTTATGTAATCAAGAAGGGCGCCTTCGACTGGGGCGAGACCGCGCGCCGGGAGGCCGAAGCTGAAGCTCGACTGCTGGCAGACATGGAAAAACGGAAACTGCAAAGCAGGCGAACCGCGGCGTAAAGAATTTGCCTGCAAGGAATTTGGATGGGACTCGAAAACATCATTGCCGAAGCTCTACCGGAAGTGCTGACCACGCGACTGGATTCGCTAATCAACTGGGCGCGCAAATCTTCGCTGTGGCCTGCCACTTTTGGCCTCGCCTGCTGCGCGATCGAGATGATGAATGCAACGTCATCCCGCAACGACCTGGCGCGATTTGGTTCTGAAGTTTTTCGCGCCAGCCCTCGGCAGGCCGACGTGATGATTGTTTCCGGTCGCGTTTCAAGGAAGATGGCGCCGGTTCTGCGTCGAATCTACGATCAGATGCCTGAGCCGAAGTGGGTTATTTCGATGGGCGCGTGCGCAACTTCCGGCGGCGTATTTGATAACTACGCAATCGTCCAGGGCGTGGACAAGATTGTTCCGGTCGACGTTTACATTCCCGGATGTCCGCCGCGTCCGGAGATGTTGATCCACGCGGTGATGATGTTGCAGGACAAGGTCATGAAGGAATCGTCGCGAGACCGCAGAGACGTCCCTGAAGCGGAAGCGCGGACCGCGTTAGGACCGGGTACGCTGCCGATCACAGATGGCTCAACCATTAACCAGGACGTTCTCACCGAAGCGCGACCATATTCGATAGCTTCGCGACACGAGCGACGTCGATCTTCGTAAATACGCCGGGTTCATTTGTTTCATGACCACAGGGGAAAACAACGAGAGCACCTTGCCAGTGCCGGCCACAAATCCAGATCAAAAACCGACGCCGTCCCAATTGGTGACGGCGTTACAGCGTGAACACAGCCACTGGGTGACGGAGACTGTCGAAGCGCATGCGGAGGTAACCGCAATCGTGCCTGGCCTACACATTGTTGACGTGTGCACGGCCCTGAAGTCGGGCGAGGATGCGAAGTTTGATTTCCTTGCGGATATTTGTGGCGTCGACCGCGGTATCGAAGAAGAGCCGCGCTTTGAAGTCAATTATCATCTGTTCTCGACCACGAAGCATCACCGGCTCAGGTTGAAGGTGTTAGTGAACGAAAGCAACCTTCATGTGCCCACGGTTACAGGTGTCTGGCGCACGGCAAACTGGCACGAGCGCGAAACTTTTGACCTCTTCGGCATTATCTTTGACGGTCATCCGGATTTGCGAAGAATACTTTTACCCGACGACTGGCAGGGCTACGCACTGCGCAAGGATTTTCCTCTGCGCGGCTATGAACCGTATTCGCTGAAGTAGTAAATGGTAAATGGTGAATAGTAAATAGGAGAACGCGCACCATCAGCCACCTCCGACGATTTACTATTTACCATTTACCATTTACCCGAAACTAATGAGTACGACCGTAAACATTCCACCGCAGTTTGAGATAGTCGACCGCCCGCTGGATACGCAGATGACTATCTCGATGGGTCCGCAGCACCCGTCAACCCACGGTGTCCTACGCCTTGAGTTGGTGCTCGATGGCGAAATGGTCGTCAAGGCCACACCGGACATCGGCTATCTCCACACGGGGATGGAGAAGCTCTTTGAATATAAGAAGTATCAACAGGGGATCGTGATCACCGACCGCATGGACTACCTTAATCCGCTCGGTAACAACCTTGCTTACGTGATGGCGGTTGAGAAACTTCTGGAGCTGGAGATTCCCGAACGAGCGCAAACGATCAGAGTGTTGATGTGTGAACTTCAACGCATTGCATCGCATCTCGTTTGGCTGGGCACACACGCGCTCGATATCGGCGCGATGACCGTCTTCTTTTACTGCTTCCGCGAACGCGAGAAGATCATGAACCTGATCGAAGCTGTCTCAGGTGGCCGACTTACGCCGTCTTATTTCCGCATTGGCGGACTGATGATGGATTTGCCATCGGGCTTTGAACGCCGCGTGCAGCAGTTTCAGGACGGCTTTCTCAAGTCGGTTGATGAGTTTCATACGTTGCTTACCGGGAACAGGATTTTTCAGAAGCGGACGCAGGGTGTGGGCGTAATCACAGCGGAGGATGCAATCGACTGGGGCCTTTCGGGCCCCTGCCTGCGCGGTAGTGGAATAGATCTCGACATTCGTCGCGCAAATCCCTACACGGGCTATGAGAAATACGACTTTGAAGTTCCGACTGAAACTGACTGTGATGTCTGGGCCCGTTACCTCGTGCGCATGCGGGAGATGAAGGAATCGCACAAGATTGTGGCGCAGGCACTGGCGAGATTGAAGCCGGGGCCGGTGAAGGCTGATGCCCCCAAGGTAGTGCTACCGGATCGGGAAGCGATGAAGCAGCACATGGACGCATTAATTCATCACTTCTTGATCGTTGCCGAGGGTTTCGACGTTCCGGCGGGCGAAGTCTATCAACCTATAGAGGCGTCGAAAGGTGAACTCGGCGTGTACGTCAAATCCGACGGCGGGCCGAAGCCTACTCGTGTGCATTTCCGCGGACCGAGTTTTGTAAATCTTTCGGCGCTGCCACATATGGCCGAAGGCGCGATGGTGGCAGACATCGTGGCGATTATCGGATCCTTGGATATTGTTTTGGGAGAGATTGATCGCTGAATTGGACTTAGGTCTTTGGTCTCTGGACTTTGCAAAGTTCTCGCTGAAACCAATTTAGCGGCTTAAGATCAAAGACCCAAGTCCCAAGACGAAAGACCTAAGCCCTAAATCTATAATGAGCACCCAGCCAACTCAGATTCAGCCATTATCGCAACCGGTGAACATCGGTGATGAGGTCGCACAGTTTTCGTCGGAGGTTGAGGCGGAGATTGACTGGCACCTGGCCAAGTATCCGGTGAAGCGTTCCGCAATTCTGCCGCTCATGTTCATTGTGCAACGCGAGCGCGGCTACCTGGATCCGCCAGGGATTGCATATCTCGCGAAGCGGTTGAGCTTGCGGATTACCGACATCTGGGAAGTTGCCACCTTCTACTCGATGCTGCATACGGAACCGGTTGGCAAGTATCACATTCAGATTTGTAAAACTCTCTCGTGCAAGATTATGGGGGAGCCGAAGATTACGGATCATGTTTGTAAGCGACTCGGCATCAAGCCCGGAGAGACCACCGCGGATGGCCGTTTCACTGTTTCGCTGGTCGAGTGTCTCGGTTCGTGTGGCACAGCGCCGATGTTTCAGGTCGGTTTTGATTACCACGAGAATCTGACAACTGAAAAAGTCGACCAGATTCTGGATTCGTTGCCTTAGGTAAATGGAATGTTCGCCGCCAAGGTCGCATCTTTTCTTTGTTTAAGCCTTGTGCTTAACGCTTGTGCTAAGGCCGGTCCGGCAGTATCGCAAAGGCTGGAACTAGAACGCAGCCGATCGCCAGCTCCTGAGAGATTAAAGAAGCCTCTTTCGGAGATAGATCTCTCAAAGATAGGGCACATGGCACCAAAAGGTAGGGTGCAGGACAAGGAGTACAACGAGTTAGAAGTCGTCGATCAATTGATAGCG
Source organism: Pyrinomonadaceae bacterium (assembly GCA_036507195.1). Lineage (GTDB taxonomy): Bacteria > Acidobacteriota > Blastocatellia > Pyrinomonadales > Pyrinomonadaceae > PSRF01. The sequence continues at coordinate 5,667 of DASXQM010000202.1, forward strand.
AACGGTAAGGACTCAATTCCGTACCTAATTAGCAAACTAGACGATGAAACAGTCATCCACCAACCAATAGCTGACTTTTGGCCGGAGTTAACTATTGGGGATGTGGCTCTCTTTATTTTGACAGACCTCTCGCTCGATTCGACCTGGGAAAAAGAGACGATTCCAGGCACAAGCTGGCAGGAATTGTTCGGTACAAAGAAAAACCCTGAGCAGCCGGCTTGGGAGTATTACTACGATCAGATGGAGAAACACGAGAGGTATTGGATCAAGGCCAAATGGCAGAAAATCTGGACGACTTATAAAGATCGAATTGTTTGGGACGAACAAGAACGATGTTTCAAAGTCGTCTGAAGACAATGTTCTAACTATTGACGATTTACGATTCACTATTTACTAACTAATGTTCATCGGCGCCATCGGATGCGAACCACTTCAGCTCGCGCGAGTTCAGCTCGACAACTCGACGTCTCTCGACGTGTATCGCAAGCACGGCGGTTACGAAGCGCTCAAGAAAGTGCTCTCGGGTATGTCGCCCGATGATGTCATCAACGAAGTGAAGAAGTCGGCGCTTCGCGGACGGGGTGGCGCCGGATTTCCCACGGGGATGAAGTGGAGTTTCGTCCCGAAGGATTCGCCTAAACCAAAGTACGTCGTCTGCAACGCGGATGAGTCCGAGCCGGGCACATTCAAGGATCGCTACTTGATGGAGCGCGATCCGCACATGCTGATCGAAGGCATGCTGATCGCCGCCTACGCCCTCGGCGCCAAGGTAAATTACATCTACACGCGCGGCGAGTATCGGTATCTGATCGAGATCATGGATCGAGCTCTCGGGGAAGCACGTACCGCGGGATTGCTGGGCGAGAACATTCTCGATTCGAAGTTCTCTTCCGAAATCTATACACACACCGGCGCGGGCGCTTATATCTGTGGCGAGGAGACGGCGCTCTTGAGTTCGCTCGAAGGATTGCGCGGCCATCCGCGCATGAAACCTCCCTTCCCTGCTGTTTCAGGGCTGTATGCGAGTCCTACGGTCGTGAACAACGTCGAGACGCTCACCGCGGTGCCCGACATTATCAAGATGGGCGGCGACGCTTATCAAAAACTCGGAACTGAAAAAAGCGGTGGCACAAAACTTTGGTCAGTTTCCGGCCACGTGAATCGTCCCGGCGTTTACGAACTTTCCATGGGCTACGACGACATGGAAAAGTTCATCATGGAAGACTGCGGTGGGATGCTCAACGGAGGCAAACTCAAGGCAGTGATTCCGGGTGGCTCGTCGGTCTACATCATGCGTGCCGATCAAATCATCGGCAAAGATGTGCGCATGGACTATGAGGGACTCGTGGCCGGAGGATCGAGTGTGGGCTCGGGCGGTTTCATTGTGATGGATGAGAGCGTGGACATTTTCGAGTCAACTAAGAACCTGACTGAATTCTACAAACACGAGTCGTGCGGTTGGTGCACACCGTGCCGGGAAGGAACCGACTGGCTCGTTAAAGTTTTCAGACGTATAGCCAATGGCGGCGGCCGGCCGGAAGACGTCCAGCTAATGCTCGACCTGTGCGACAACATCGAGGGCAAATCATTTTGCCCCCTGGGCGATGCCGCGGCCTGGCCGATTCAGTCGGCGATTAAGAGATTTCCTGAGGATTTTAAGAAGCATCTCGTGGGAACGAATGGAAAGCCGCGAGTGGTCGATGTTTAGAAGGGGTCGCGAGTAATTGATGTTTAGAAAGGGTCGCGAGTAATTGATGTTTAGAGAGGGTCGCGAGTAATTGATGTTTAGAGAGGGCACTTGTGCCCCACCGTTGGCGCACAAGTGCGCTGGCTAAACGGAAATCGACGGCGCACAAGTGCGCTGGCTAAACGGAAATAGGGGCCAACAACGCGCTGTCTAAACGGAAAGTATTTTTGCTTAACATGTCCACTGAAGTAATCAAAGTCACCATCAACGGCCAGGACTTTCAAGTGCCTAAAGGGGCGCGACTCATCGACGTCTGCCGCGACAAGGCTTTCGACATCCCGTCGTTTTGCTATTACGCCGACCTCGCGCTCCAGGCTTCCTGTCGCATGTGCCTGGTGCGCATCGAGAAGATGCCCAAGCTGCAAACCTCCTGCACGATCATCTGCACCGACGGCATGGTAGTAACCACTCAGAGCGAGGAAATAGAAAAAGCCCAGCGTTCCATGCTCGAGTTTCTGCTTGCCAATCACCCGCTGGATTGTCCCGTCTGCGATCGCGGCGGCGAATGCGAATTGCAGGAGATGACGTTTGATTGGGGCGGACTCGAGGAACGCTTCACTGAGAAGAAAAACTACTACCCCGAAAAATATCTTTCGCCGATGGTGGCAAACGATCCGCAGCGTTGCATCCTCTGCAAACGGTGCACCCGAGTTTGCGATGAGTGGATGGGCGAAGACGCCATCGAAGCCGGCGGACGCGGCGCAAACACAGTGATTGGGACTTACGCTGGCTGGCTCGACTGTTCGCAGTGTGGCAACTGCATCGAAGTTTGCCCCACCGGCACCCTTCTCGATGGTACTTACCGCCACCAGGCGCGCCCCTGGGAGTTAACGCAGACTATTTCCACTTGCACCTACTGCTCTGACGGTTGCCAGCTGTCGCTCGGCTCGCGCGGCGGCGATTTAATGCGCATCGTGGCGCGCGATCGCTATGTCAATGGACTCAACGGCGAGTTTCTTTGCATCAAGGGTCGCTTTGGCCATCCTTTCGTGAATCACGAAGAACGCATACGCACGCCTTTGATTCGTTACAAGAAAGGCGGAAAGCTCATTCCCGCAACCTGGGACGAAGCGATTCGCCACGTCGCGCAAAAGCTGGATGCGGTTGTCGATGAGCACGGGCGCGACGCGCTGGGTGTAATTGGCAGCCCGCGGATTACCAACGAAGCTAATTACCTGCTTTGGAAGTTTGCAACAGAGCTGGTGGGTACTAACAACTACACCTGCTCGGACTCTCATGACCTGAAACCGTTTTTCCAGAACCTCGGCGCTTCTTTAGCGACACATCGCGATATTCGTTACGCTGGGACCATCCTGTTAATCGGCGGCGAACCTGAAGAGCTGCAACCGCTAACCGGCAAACAAATTCGCCAGGCTGTCCGGAACGGTGGCGCTAAGCTGATGGTCATCAACAGCACTCCGATCAGGTTGATCGAGCAGGCTGCGCAATTCCTTCACATTCGCCCGGGAACTGAGGACGCGGCCGTGTTGGCACTCGCGAATAATTCGAACGATGCGTTGGCGCTGCAAAAGCTGGGCATCGAGGCAAATGAACTTCAGAGCTTAAGACAGGCAATCGCAGAAACTCGAGGCGATCTCATCATCATGTTCACGGCCGAGCTAAATGCTGCGGCGCAAGCTGTGGTGGCGCAGTTGCCCTACGCGCTTCGCGGCGATAACGATGGGCGTCGCGTGTTGCTGCATCCGCTTCCGCTTTACAACAACAGCATTGGCGCCCAAGACATGGGATTGATGAAGGGCGCAATGAGCGCGACCCAAATGCTCGCCGGCGCCGGTGATACTATTCGCGCTCTTTACCTCGCCGGAAGTTTTCCTGGTGAAGAGTTGCGCGCTCACGAAGGCGCGCTGGCTAAACTGGATTTCCTGGTCGTCCAGGAGCTCTTTGAGACTGACACCACGGGCTTCGCTGACGTTGTTCTGCCGGCTGCATCTTTTGCCGAGATTGACGGTACCTATACAAACAACGATGGCTTTGTTCAACGCGTGCGCCAGTCCATTCCGCCCGTGAATCAGTCGAAATCTGACTGGATGATTACCGCTCAACTGGCGCTCGAGCTGGGGATGGATTTTGAATTCGAATTATCGGCAAGTTCCGTCTTCCGTGAGATTGCCGAGCGCGTTCCAGCTTATGCGGGCCTGCGGTATCCGGTGCTGAAGGATGAATCCAATCCGGTGCAGGCAAAGTACAAGATTGCGGAGTCGCGCGATCTCACTTCGGAAATGATTGCACTGCGCGATGCCGTCCAGGCGTTGCCGCGGGCCGGAGACAAAGTTACTGTCACGCCGAAGGTGGGGCATGAGCTTTTCAAGCTGGGAACCCTAACCGACAAGGTGCCGCAGTTTCATTTGCTGGCCGCAGGTAATCCGCGGCCCGAGACTGTAAGAGTTTCACCGCTGTATCAGATTACGGTGGATGCGGGCCTGCGCGACGAGCTGGCTGTGGCGGTAGACTGACCGCATTTCCAATTCCCGATTGCCGAATATGAAGGCGTCTGGATAAGAGATCGATCGGCAATTGGCAATTGGCATTCGGCAATCGGCAATTTATTCATGGACTGGAACAATCCTTTTATTCATTCATTGCTCGTGATCGTGGCAATCACGATTGCCTTCCTGGTAATCATGCTGCTCGTGGCGGCAACGGTGCTTGCCGAACGGCGTGTCCTGGCCTTCATTCAAGGCAGAGTTGGACCCAATCGCGTGGGTTACGGCGGAATTTTGCAGCCCTTTGCCGACTTCATCAAGACGATGATGAAGGAAGACCTGGTTCCTGATCAGTCAACCCGATTTGTTTTCCTGCTTGCACCGATGATTGCGGTGGTCACCGCCATCATGGCCATTATCGTTTATCCATTTGGGCCGACGATCACTATTCCCTTTCTCAATTGGACCTTTCCTCTTGTCATCGCTCGTTTCGACGTGGCGCTGCTGTATGTGCTGGGCGTGACTTCGGTGGGGGTTTACGGGATCGCACTGGCCGGCTGGTCGTCAAACAACAAGTACAGCCTGATGGGTGGACTGCGCTCCTCAGCGCAAATGATTTCGTACGAGCTGGCGCTGGGCTTGTCACTCATCGGCGTGATTCTGATCTGCGGAACACTGGACATCTACAATATTGTCGAACAACAGTCCGGCTGGTACGGCATGCAGTGGAACATCATCTATCAGCCGCTCGGCTTCATTCTTTATCTAATAGCCGCCATCGCGGAAACGAATCGCGTGCCTTTTGATCTGCCGGAAGCGGAAACGGAACTGGTCGCGGGTTTTCACACGGAATACAGCTCGATCAAGTTTCTACTGTTTTTCAACGCCGAATACATCAACATGATTACGGTTTCGATGTTGGCGACGACGTTGTTTTGGGGAGGTTGGAACGTGCCGTTTGCCGAGTATCTCTTTGGCCGCGGCAGTTTCTTGTTCGCATTGGTCAGCGTGCTCGGCTTTTTTGCGAAGATACTCCTCTTTCTGTTCTTCTACATCTGGTTGCGCGGCACGTTGCCGCGATTTCGTTTTGATCAACTGATGGATTTCGGCTGGAAGTTTCTGATGCCGGCCGCAATTCTCAATATCATCCTGACGGCGACATTTGTATTCCTGAAAGGCGGTTAATGGTGAATGGTGAATAGTAAATGGGGCTATCTGTCAATTCTATCGCCGCCTAACGAAGGTGCGACTCAGACCTAACACGACTCTTCGTAAGTATTCACCATTCACCATTCACCATTCACCATTTACTGATTTCCAGATGACGACGCTTCTATTCATCATCTTCGCCGGACTGGCCATTGGTTGCGCAATCTCGATGGTGTCGCAGAGCAATCCACTGTACAGCGCGATTTCGCTTATCGGTGTGTTCATCGCGCTCGCGTCCCTTTACGTCACACTGGCCGCTCCTTTTATCGCCGCGGTGCAGGTCATCGTTTACGCCGGCGCGATCATGGTCCTCGTTATCTTTGTAATCATGTTGCTCAATGTCGAGCACTCCGAACCGCGTCGCAGGCGGCTAAAGTTTCTCGTGCCCGTGGCCATCGGAATGGCGGCAATACTGATCGCCGAAACGGCCTTCATTCTTTATTCAGTGCAAACTTCAGGAAACAGGCTGCCGAGCAACATTTCTGACGTCGGGCTAACCCACTCGATTGGCACAGGATTATTCACGGGGTATCTGTTGCCGTTTGAAGTGACTTCGGTTTTGTTGTTGATGGCGATCGTCGGCGCGATGTCGCTGGCTCGCCGGACGACGCAGTTGTCTGCGACGGCACGCGTCGTGCCGGGGGCGCAGGTGTTAGCGATGGACATCGTTAATACGCGCGCGATCGGAGACCAGACGGCGGTCCAGACTGAAACAACTGACGAGGCAGCGCATCTTCTCGGCGTTGATTTTCAATCGCACCGAGAACGCGAGGAATAAAATCGTCATGGATCCCCAACTTTCCTGGTATTTGGCGCTCTCCGCCGTCCTTTTTACGATTGGCGCTGTCGGCGTGATCATCAAGCGTAACGTCATCGCGATGTTCATGTGCATCGAGCTGATGCTCAACGCCGTGAATCTCACGTTTGTCGCCTTCTCGAGTTTCTTTCATGATGTTACCGGACAGCTCTTTGTTTTTATCGTGATGACCGTTGCCGCCGCCGAAGCTGCTGTCGGACTTGGCATCATCATCACCATCTTCCGGAATCGCGAATCGCTCGATGTGGATGAGGCTAGTATCTTAAAGCTGTAAAGATTGGTCTTTAGCCTTTGGCCTTTGGATTCTTCAGTCGACGACGAGAGATATAAATCAGAGACCTAAGACCAAAGACCGAAGACCCCTTTTAACAAGTTTCGTGGAAGACAACCTTCTCAGTCTGATCATCTTTGCTCCACTCGCGGGCGCAGCCGTCAATTGGTTTGTCGGCCGCCGGCTGCGGAATGAGAAGTTCATTGGCTTCATCGCCTGTGCAGCTGTCGGTATCTCCACAATTATAGCTTTCTATCTCGCCTTCAAGTCCGGCGGCGCGCTTCACTGGGGCGAACCCGGTATTACCAACCCAGTATTCGATCACCTCTGGACCTGGATTCAAGTCGGCAACTTTCGTGCAGACTTCGGTTTGGCGATGGACCGCTTGAGCGGTACCTACGCTCTTTTCGTTACCTTCGTCGGGTTTCTCATACACTGCTTCGCGGTCGGCTACATGCACGAAGACAGCGGGTTCTATCGCTTCTTTGCGTTTCTGAACCTCTTCATGTTTTCGATGTTGACGCTCGTTCTGGCTGACAATTTCCTGCTGATGTTTGTTGGTTGGGAAGGCGTCGGCCTCTGTTCATACCTGCTTATCGGCTATTACATCGATCGCAAGGAAGCGGGCGACGCGGCGAAAAAAGCGTTCATTACAAACCGCGTAGGCGACTGGGGCTTCGTGATGGGCATTATGCTCACGTATTTCCTGACCGGCTCGATCAGTTTCTTCGATAAGCCGGCCCACGGAGTCACGAGCGCTTTGCAAACGATCGCCACGATGCCGTCTGCCGATCCTTTTACCTGGAGTGCAATAACCGCAGGCGGGGTCACTTCGATCGCAGTTCTGCTTTTCATTGGCGCCGTCGGCAAGAGCGCGCAGATTCCGCTCTACGTCTGGTTGCCTGATGCGATGGCGGGCCCCACACCTGTGTCTGCTCTCATCCATGCGGCGACGATGGTTACGGCGGGCGTTTATATGATCGTTCGTTGCTCAGCGATTTATGTGCACGCGCCCACAGCAATGTTCATCGTCGCGATCATTGGCGCAGCCACGGCGTTATTTGCCGCCACCATCGGCCTGGCGCAGAACGACATAAAAAAGGTACTTGCTTACTCTACAATCTCGCAGCTTGGTTATATGTTCCTGGCCTGCGGCGTCGGCGCCTTCACAGCGGCAATCTTTCACGTCATTACGCACGCCTTCTTCAAAGCGCTTCTCTTCCTCGGCTCCGGTTCGGTAATCCACGGCATGCATCATGAACAGGACATGCGGCGCATGGGCGGACTCAGGAAGTACATGCCGGTCACGTTTGCGACCATGCTTACCGGATGGCTGGCCATCTCGGGTATACCTGTTTTTGCGGGGTTCTTTTCGAAGGATGAGATCCTCTGGAAAACCTGGAGCGCAGGCACGTTCAGTTTGCCGAGCCCGGTTTGGAGTAAAGCGCTTTGGTTCATCGCCGCGCTGACGGCGCTGCTCACCGCCATTTACATGACGCGCATGATGGTGATGACGTTCTGGGGCACCGAGCGTTTTCGCGAGAGCGATGTTGACCACGCTGTCGGGACGCACGCAGATGCACCTGACAACGAGCACCACGAAGACCATGGTGTGCACGAGCCCCACGAGTCACCGTGGACCATGACCGTTCCGCTGATCGTGCTGGCGGTGCTGGCAACTCTCGGCGGGCTCATTGGAGTGCCTTATGCGCTTGGTTCTTTGTTCAGCGATCACGCGACGAACTACATCGAAAGCACTCTTGAACCTGTAATCGGCCAGGTACCGGCAGATCACGAGACCAGTGGATCGTTCGCGGATGAGATCGAGTGGTTGTCGCGCAAGCCCCAGCCCATCGATGGCGCGCCACCCATACACAAGCTTGCTGAGCCGTCCGGATCAAGCGCTGGTCATGCGCACTCGCCGGAAGAGATCCGGTCGGAGCGATTGCTCACAGCAGTCTCGGTAGTGATTGCGCTGCTGGGCATCACTATTGGTTGGCTTGTTTTCAAAAAGCGTCCGCTGCTTCAGATGCCCCGCATACTCGAAAACAAATACTACGTTGATGAGATTTATGACGCGGCGATTATCAATCCTATTAAGGTTGGCTCTCGCGAAGGACTGTGGAAACTATTCGATGTCGGCGTAATCGATGGCTTCCTGCATGCAATTGGTGAGTCGGTAACCGAGACTGGCAGGGTTGTGCGCCATATGCAGGCCGGGTTCGTACGCGGTTACGCGGCGATCATCCTGCTGGGCGCGTTGGCGGTCATTGGCGTGTTTGTTTATTACGGAGTCATGCATTGAGACTCAGGCACTGATTTATGCAGCAACACTTACTAACTGCGATCATTCTCTTGCCATTAGCCGGCGCGTTGGCGACGGTTGCTTATAGTCTGCTGCCGAGCAAGCGCGAGTCGAATTACAAGTGGATCGCGCTCGGTTTCAGCGTTGTTGACTTCGCCCTCTCGTTACTACTAATTCGCGGCCTTGGCCCCGGAACAAAAGACTTCCGCTTCGTCGAAGACGTGCTTTGGATTGGTTCAATCGGCGCCCACTACCATCTTGGGGTTGATGGCATCAGTCTCTGGCTGGTGTTGTTGACAACGCTCTTGATGCCGATTGCGATACTTTCCAGCTGGACGGCAATCCAGAAACGACAACTCTCCTACTACCTGTTTCTGCTACTGCTATCGAGTGCCATGATTGGCGTCTTCGTCTCGTTGGATCTGCTCCTCTTTTACCTGTTCTTTGAAGCCTCGCTGGTGCCGATGTTCTTTTTGATCGGCATCTGGGGCGGCGAGCGCAGAATTTATGCGGCAGTGAAATTTTTTATATATACCGCGGTGGGCAGCTTGCTAATGCTGGTTGCGATAATCGCGCTCTATTACATCTTTGGCACCTTCGACTACACGACTATTCTCGCGGCCCTTACGGGTGGCAAGCTATTCGGTGAGCAGACTGAGTTCTGGCTCTTTCTCGCCTTCGCCTTAGCGTTCTGTATTAAAGTGCCGCTATTCCCCTTTCACACGTGGCTGCCTGACGCGCATACAGAAGCGCCGACCGCCGGATCGGTAATACTGGCCGGCGTGTTGTTGAAGATGGGAACTTACGGGCTGCTGCGTTTCAACCTCGGACTCTTTCCTGGTATGTCGCGCAAATTTGCGCCCGTGATGATCACTCTGGCGATCATTGGAATCATCTATGGCGCGCTCGTGGCGATGGTCCAGCCTGACGTGAAACGACTCGTCGCCTATTCATCCGTCAGCCACATGGGCTTTGTTGTCCTCGGGCTCTTTTCGTTTACCGAATTCGGCATGCAGGGCGCGCTTTATCAAATGCTCAATCATGGCGTCTCGACAGGAGCGTTATTTCTCTTCGTCGGCTTTATCTACGAACGGCGGCACACGCGAAAGATAAGCGACTTTGGCGGGCTCGCCACCCCGATGCCATGGTTTTCGACGCTGTTCGTTATCGCCTCGCTTTCATCGATTGGCCTGCCGTTTCTGAACGGCTTCGTGGGTGAGTTTCTGATTATGCTTGGTAGTTGGACCTCAAGCGCAATTCAGCACCCGTACATTGTCACGATGCTGGCCGGAACTGGCGTCATTTGGGCCGCGGTGTACATGCTATGGATGCTGCAGCGTGTGGTGTTTGGCAAAGTAACTAATCCGGAGAATGCGAAACTCCCGGACCTTAGCGCGCGCGAGATTGGCCTGCTGATTCCACTACTCATCTTGATGCTTTTCATGGGGGTCTATCCTCGCGTGTTTCTGGATCGATCCCAGGGGAGCGTAGAGGCTGTGCGCTCACGCATACCCGCTCGCGAGGCCGGAGGCTCATTTGCGGTTGTTAAGCCCATCGGAGATCGGAGCGACACCTTGGCTCCGTAGGAGTTCGAATGTTTATAGATACGGCGACGAATAGGAAGAAGTCGCTCCGGAGGAGCGAAATGTTTCAAGGCATAATTAAGTAATCGGCAAATATGTCGCTTCAACTCCCTGTGCAACATCTCTCTGTCTCCGTGGTGAGTTCAGCGAGCGTTATGTCCACCACAGAGACACAGAGAACACAGAGGATGCACGGAGTCTTTGTCCTGAGTGGTAATTGAATAGAACACATGAATTTCCTGGCACTCCAATACGCTACACCCGACGTCAACCTCTGGCTAATCCTGCCCGAGTTGCTGATCTGCGTCACAGGTGTCGTGGTCATGTTGGTTGATGCTTTTGCCAGGCCCGCGCAACGATGGATCACAGGTGGCATCTCCCTGCTGGGCCTGGCGTCCGCGGCTGCCGGCTCGGGCTGGCTATGGCTCTCGTGGCGGGGCGCGAATGAAGCTTTTAACGGCATGATCGTGTTGGACGAACTTCGTCTTGGTTTCACCTTTGTCTTCCTGGTCGTCTCCGCGCTCACGATCCTGGTGTCTATGGTTTGGGTTGAGAATGAGCGTCTGCCGGCGGGCGAGTTTCATTCGCTGTTGATGTTTGCTACCGCGGGCATGATGTTTATGGCTTCGGCGGGCGATTTGGTCATGGTTTTCCTGGGGCTGGAGATTCTATCCATCGCGACCTACGTTATGTGCGGCTTTCGTCGCACAGATATTCGTTCCAACGAGTCGTCCATGAAGTATTTTATCCTCGGCTCGTTCTCGTCCGCGTTTCTGCTTTATGGCATTGCCCTCACTTATGGCGCGACCGCAACCGCGGCGCTACCAGGCACGACTAATATTGCTGAGATCGCCGGACGGTTGCCTGAGGCGCAATATCCGCTGCTCCTGTTCGCAGGCGCGGCGATGATGCTGGTCGGCTTCGGTTTCAAGATCGCTACGGCGCCTTTTCATGTTTGGACACCTGATGTTTACGAAGGCGCACCCACTCCCGTCACCGCATTCATGGCTGCTGGACCAAAGGCCGCCGGCTTCGCGTCTTTCCTTCGCGTCTTTCTTTTCGCTTTTCCATTCGTAGTCGCTGCCGGCACTCACCAGATTCATGCTGCCTGGCTCAACGCGCTTGTAATCATCGCAATTCTGACGATGACAGTCGGCAACGTGGTCGCGATTGCGCAGAACAACGTGAAACGGATGCTGGCGTATTCGTCGATTGCACATGCCGGGTATGCACTGGTCGGGTTTATCGCAGCCGGCGCGGCTGCCGAGATCGAGCAGCGCAACGCCGCCATTGCGGCTGTTATCTTCTATCTTTTGACTTATGCCGTAATGAACCTGGGCGCTTTCGCGGTAGTACAACTCATTGCTCGTGCCGGCGACCGACGCACGGAAGTGGAAGATTACAATGGCATCGGCTTTCAGTCGCCCTTGCTTGCTTTCTCCTTGTCTTTATTTTTGCTTAGCTTGCTGGGAATGCCGCTCACCGCGGGTTTCATGGGCAAGGTTATGGTTTTTCGCGCCGCCCTGGATCAGCATTACTACCGGTTAGTGGTGATTGGCGTGCTCAACACTGCTATCTCCGCCTACTACTATTTGCGCCTTATCATCGTGATGTTTTTTCGCGACCGGACGACTGCATGGAACGCGCCGCCGATACCTGCGAGTATCGGCGTGGCGCTAGCCATCACTATTCTAGGAGTTTTTTATCTTGGCCTTTTTCCCGGCCGCGTCATTAATGCTCTCCAAACAAAGCCAGTCGTTTCGGTATCGATGAGATAGTGTTCGAGGTCCGCAACTACTTCACAGGTTGTGGTCGACTCCTTTGGAGTGCGGTGACCTGTCACCGCTTTGGCCGGTCGCGACCGGTCGCGGCCACGGTGGGATTGACCTTGTGGAAACATCGGCGTCAGGCCGCCTCAGACCGAGCGGGCGACAGTCCCCAGCGCGGCAGCCGCGTTGGGGTGCTCACGTCGCCGTACACCAAAGTGTTGGCGCTTCCATTCGATCAGCAGGCTAATTTAGCTTGTTGTACGAGCCTTCGGAAAAAACAAGCTTATAGGCACATCGCAAAATGACTGCTGAAGAATACGCCGCGCAAGTCAAAGCCGAGCTTGCGGATGCCTGGTTGCCGCACATCTACCGAGAGCGCATCCGCAGCAAACGCACGCGCTCCTACCACTTTGAAGCCCTGACAAGCAGAGCGCGGGTCGAGATTCAACACACCTTGCTGGGCGTGGAACTGAAAGCCGGGCGCCGCCGTCTGCTGTGTCCTGATCTGGCCACGGCCCGCTATCTTTCGGTCTTCGCGCGCGCTGGTTGCGAGCACGTCGCCGTGCCTTATGACATTACTAAAGTCTCTCAACTGGCCGACGAGCTGGAATCTTCATGGCATCGAATGTTTCTGCTGGCTGACCATCATGCAGCCGGAAAATCGGACGCGTTCAAGAATCGAGTCCGCCGGATCCTGGTTGATAAAATCAAAGCCGAGATTGACCAGGCAGGCGCGGGCACTCCTATACCGGAATTCAAACAAACCACGAGGCAGCGGAGCTAGATGAGTGAGATATTCGACTTTAGATCAGCATTCAATACGGAACCAGGAGCGGTAGCGACTGGATGCCACGCTCAACTAAAGCTCCGAGCTTGAGTGTAGGATCCGGTCGCTACCGCTCACGGTTCTGTAGTTGAGTGCACCGTATGAGCTTGAGTGTGGGATCCGGTCGCTACCGCTCACGGTTCTGTAGTTGAGCGCAGCGTGTGAGCTTGAGTGTGGGATCCGG
>DASXQM010000203.1:0-32325 GCA_036507195.1 Pyrinomonadaceae bacterium
ATCAATCCACTGACAACGGGGTGATGAATCAACACCGGCAATACCCGGCTTGCCAGGTAGTAAACTGTTGCGATGCAGCTCGCAACAACAAAGTGAAGCAGAATGCCGAGCACAAAAGTCTTAACTCCTCCTTCATAGGCCGCTGCTCTGCCGAGCAATCCCGCAGCGACTGACTGGAAGATTCGCAGTGGTTTTGCACCCAGTATCAGGCCGTAAAAAGTGAAGGCGAATAGCATGTCAAGTATTCCGACGACTAAACCACCATAAAGAATCGTGTCGAAAGCACGAGGCCGCTCGAAGGAAGTTGTCTCACTCGAATCCTTAGGAACCTTCTCACTCATGAATTTCTCCTTTTCGCCTACGACCACTACAGGTAAGAATGCGAAGTCAGCTTACAATAGCGAAAAGGACCACTACAAGAACCAATTCCTGGCTTTTTGACCAGTCCCATTTTTTTCGTCGGTGGCGTAAAACTACAGATTCCGCCGTTTACTTGAACATCGTTGCCCGAGCCGCAGCCCTGCAATACAATGAGCGCAGCTCAAATCTTTTTCTAAAAGCGCGTAGGCCGGTAGTCCCCCGAACGCCGAGAGACCTCTAGGAAAAACTGACATTCGTTCGGACAGCGTTCTTACCGGATTTCGGTTTGAGCCTGCTTCTCTATTTCTTAACGCGAGACTTCAAGACAAGGTGGCGGAGCATTCTAGCGAGCTAACATGAGCGAGTCTGAAAGCAAGGTGTCTGCATTCGGTCAAGCCGAGTCACTGTTGGGGCAGTCTCTTGGCCCTTATCGGATTCTTTCGCAACTGGGCGCGGGAGGAATGGGTGAGGTCTACCTGGCCCAGGACACCAGACTTGGCCGTAAGGTCGCTTTGAAGTTGCTGCCGACTTACTTCCCTCATGATGCACACCGGATGCGTCGCTTTCGGCATGAGGCGCGCTCTGCTTCGGCGTTGAATCACCCGAACATTTTGACCATCCATGAGATCGGAGAAATAGCCGGCAGACACTTCATCGCCACCGAGTACATTGAAGGTGAGACGCTGCGTCAGCGCATGAGCCGAGGGTGTATCGAAAGTGCCGAAGCTCTCGAGATAGCTGCGCAAGTGGCTTCGGCCCTGGCCGTGGCGCACAAGCCAGGGATCGTTCACCGCGACATCAAGCCGGAAAACATCATGGTGCGCCGTGATGGACTGGTTAAGATTTTGGACTTTGGGCTCGCGAAACTCACCGAGAAATCTTTCACCCGAGGCTCCGATCCCAACTGCTCGACTCTTGTTCAAACGGACCCCAATGTGGTGATGGGCACCGTGCGGTATATGTCGCCTGAGCAGGCGCGGGGGCTCGCAGTGGATGCGCGCACAGACATCTGGAGCCTGGGTGTGGTGCTTTACGAGATGCTGACCGAGCATGCGCCTTTCGAAGGGGAAACGAGCACGGACGTTATCATCTCGGTATTGCAAAAGGAGCCGCCGTCGCTGGCGACTTATACGGAAGATGCCCCGTTGGAGATGGAACGTATTGTACGGAAAGCGTTGGCCAAGGAGCGCGCCGAGCGTTATCAAACCGCTGAAGAAATGCTCGCCCACCTGAAGAGCCTCAAGCGCGAGCTGGAATTTGCGGTACAGATGGGACGCCCCGTGACGGCGGGTATTAATGGTGAAGCCGCGACGGTGCAGAAGCTCGGGCGCGCGGCGCGCAAGAGGGATACTGAACCCGCAGCGCGGCCGCCCTCAAGCGCCGAGTACTTAGTTACTGAAATCAAACGCCATAAAACTGGCGCCCTGCTCACTCTTACTGTGGTTTTGATCGCCATTGCTGCTTTCGCCTCTTTCCAATATTTCAGGAGCAAGACGATCAATTCGTTGGCCGTCGTACCCTTCGTCAATGCCAGCGCTGACCCCAACGTGGAATACGTCGTTGATGGAATCGCTGAAGGATTAATCAACAATCTTTCGCACTTGCCGAATATGAAGGTGATGTCGCGCAGCGCGGTATTTCGCTACAAGGGAGGGGAGATAGACGTGCAAAGGGTGGGACGTGAGCTAGGTGTGCAGGCCGTTCTGACTGGCAAGGTGACGCAAATCGGCGATGGGCTCTTGATCAGCATCGAGCTGGCGGACGCGCGCGACAATAGCCATATCTGGGGCGAGCAATACAACCGCAGCCTTTCCGACCTCTTAGCGGTGCAGAAAGAGATTTCTCGTGAAGTCTCCGAGAAGTTGCGTTTGCATCTAACGGGTGAAGAGCAGCAGCGAGTCACCAGATCAGACACGCAAAGCGCCGAGGCCTATCAACTGTTCATGAAGGGCCGCTACTACCTGGAAAGGAAGACAGAGGACGATATCAAGCAAGCTATAAAATCTTTTCAGCAGGCAATTGAAAAAGACCCGCGCTACGCTCAGGCTTACGCAGAGTTGGCGAATGCCTACGCTTACCTCGGTGACTACCAGGACGTTTCGCAAAAGGAGAATTACATAAACATAAAGACTGCTGCGACGAAGGCGCGCGACATCGATGAGACGCTGGGAGAAGCTCATGCGATATTGGCCGACCTTTTGCATCAATACGAGTGGGATTGGTCAGGCGCGGAGCGAGAATTTAGACGGGCCATCGAGTTGAATCCGAATTACGCGGAAGCTCATCACCTCTACTCGCATTATCTGTTGGAGCGAGGCCGGGTGGCGGAATCGCTCGTTGAGAGCAGACGGAATCTCGAGCTTGACCCGCTCTCACCTGCTACAAACCTACATCTGGGGTGGCATTTCCTTAATACGCGCCAGTATGACCAGGCAATTGAACAGGAACGGAAGACCCTCGACATGGATCCTAACTATGCCCGTGCGTATTTATATCTGGCTGAGGCTTATGCGCAAAAAGGCATGTTTGATGAAGCCATCGAAGCATATCTCAAGAACAAAATGCTTGATGGCGGCACCGCCGAAGAAGTCGCGGCGCTGAAAGCGGCCTATGTGAAGGCGGGCTTTAAAGGCTACTGGCAGAAAGCTCTGGAATTGACGCTGGAGCGATCAAAATCCAGATACGTCGCGCCTTACAACATCGCAACGATCTATGGTCAGCTTGGTGAGAAGGATAAAGCGTTCGAGATGTTAGAAAAAGCATACGCCGAGCATTCAATAATGATGGTGGGACTTAACCTGGAAATTGCGTTTGATGGCCTGCGCTCAGAACCACGATTCGCAGACCTCCAGCGGCGTGTCGGCCTGCCACAGTGACTAACTTCTTACGGATCGTCCTTAGCTCCTCACAAGCGCTGAGGTTTTGCGAGCAAGCCTTGCCACTGCGTCGCACGGCGCAAACTGCGCCCGTCGCCGGTTTGCAGTCTTACCTGGTAAACAAAGGCTTGGTGAAAAGGCGCGGCTAAAAAAGGCTAAAAACAGTTGCCGCGTCGACTAGATTAGTGCTATAAATCGTATGTTAACGTTAACCTAACCGGGATGAGCACCAAGAAACAGACTAAAAGACAAGTGACGCTGGCCGATATTGCCACTCTGGCGGCTGTGACACCGATGACGGTTTCGCGCGTCATTAACAGCACCGGCTATGTTCGGATGGAGACACGCGAGCGGGTTCTGCGAGTGGTCCGCGAGATGAACTACCGCGGCAACGGCCTGGCGCGCGGCCTCAAACGCCAACGTACGGAAACGATTGGTTTGGTTATTGGCGACATTGCGAATCCTTTCGCCGCCGAGTTGAGTCGAGGGGTGCGCGAGGTGCTGGACAGGCGTGGCTATACTCTCTTTATCTGCGTCAGCGAGCACTCGGCAAAAGAAGATGTGCAGGCTTTCGATTCGCTCGCTGATCACAGAGCCGATGGCCTCATCGTCGCAACGCGGTCCTGCAAGAATGGCGACGAACGACTCAGGGAACTCATTGCCTCCGGGATTCCGGTGTCTTTGATTGGGCGGGACTTTCGCCACCCTCATGCGGACTCAGTGTCGGCCGACAATCTTAAAGGTGGCTACGAAGCCACCAAGCACTTAATCGATTTAGGTCACGAGCGCATCGGTTTTATTGGAGTTTCTTTGACAAGGAGTCTTGGATTGCGACGGTTCCAAGGTTATCAGGAAGCGTTGAATGAGCACGGCCTGACGCTTGACGAAAGCTTGATCGTCGGCGGTGGTGGAAGCGATCAGATGCCGGGATACTCTACCGAGGAAATGGGATTCACGGGCATGACCAAGCTCCTGCGTCTGAAGAAGCGGCCCACGGCCGTCTTCGCGCGCAATGATTTCACCGCGATGGGTGCGCTCAACGCAATCAAACAGGCCGGGTTGCGCATACCTGAGGACATTGCCGTGGCTGGTTACGACGACATCCCGCTGGCTTCCCACATTACGCCGGCACTAACTACTGTGCGGCAGCCAACACGGGAACAAGGCCGCCTGGCCGCCACATTTCTGCTGCAGCGTATTGAAGAAGATCGCGAGCGACCGCGGGAAGAGAAAACGTTTGATTGCGAATTAGTCATTCGCCAATCCACAGCGCCAGATAGATGATTGTTTGCCCGGGGCGCAAACAGACTCAGACTGACTGCCAAATTCGGCCAACGTCTGGCGAACCACTGCTCGATGGGCAGGGTGGTTGGTTCTTCGTTGTTCCCGAAATTGCTGTTAACGATAACATAAAGGGCTCGGTTGATTTGCGACTTTCCAGCGATTGCACACGAATCACTGGCACTGCGTGCGGTATCGAAGATCCACCTGAAGTAAAGGAGACTACTGCCATGGCACAACTGAAATCTCGAAGCGCAGATTTTCTATCTGCATTGAAACAACTCCTGATGCTGGAAGGCGGTGGCGCGGGCGATGGCTTGTTGTGCCGCCTATTGTTGCCGTTGGGGCTGTGTTTACTCTTCTCCGGGGCAGCGCCGGCGCAACAGATTAATGCGTCAATCGCCGGCAACGTGAGTGATGAGAACAAGTCCGTGATTCCCAATGCGTCTGTCGTGATTGAGAGCGCATCGCTTGCGGTGCACAGGACCGCTACCACAAACGCCGACGGTTATTTCATTGTGACTAACCTGCCGGTGGGTGTGTACCGAGTCGCGGTTGATGCCGAAGGCTTCGGCAGTTTCAGTCAGGACAACATCAAAGTCGACGTTGGCAATACGCTCTCGATGACGATCGTAATGGGGGTCAAGCAGATCACGCAGCAGGTTGAGGTCGCCGAACAGGTTTACCAGACAATCAACAAAGACAATGCAAACGTCGAGACTCTAATCTCGGGCACGCAGGTAACCGAGATTGCTCTCAACGGTCGTAACTGGGCCCAGCTGATCAACCTGGCCCCGGGCACGAGTGCCATCAACAACGACTCTCAGCAGGGCACAAACGTCCGTATTGATGACACGGCAATAAATGGGTTGCGGCGGCGCACGGCGCCAACGCTCGACGGCATCAGCAACGTCGACCACGGATCGGTGGCCACGCTGGTCAACAACATCAGCGTCGATGCGATTCAGGAATTCAAGCTGGTCTCGAGCCCTTACAGCGCGGAGTATGGCTCGCAGGCTGGCCCTTCGATTAATGTAGTCACCAAGCGGGGCACCTCAGCATTTCACGGCTCGCTATTTGAATTCCTGCGCCACGATAAGCTCAATGCCTATTCCTGGGAGAGCAAGCAGGTGACGAGCGGAGTCCCGCCAAAATCTTATTTGCGCTTTAACGACTTCGGCGGCTTTATCGGTGGGGCCTTGTACAAGAAGAAATTGTTCTTCTTTGGCGGGCTGGAATACAAGCTGCCGCGCACGGGCAGCACGGTCAGCGAAATAGTACCAACCGCGGCGATGCGAAGGGGCGACTTTGGTGCCTTTCTGCCGACCGGGTTGCCGGCCAATTACACTTGCACTACGGCCATCCCGCCAGGCAACAGTCCGGACAAGTTCATTCTGTGTGACAAATCAGCATCGACAACCGGCACACCCTTTCTCAATAACATCATTCCATCCGCTAAGCTGTCGCCCAACGGGGTGGACCTGATGAAATTATGGCCGCAGCCAAACGCCGGCGTGGATCGCTTTATTGGCGCTCCAGTAGTCAGACGCACTGTGCGGCAGGAGTTGCTGCGAGGTGACTATCAATACAGTGAGAATGTCAGCTTTTTCGTACGCTGGCTGCGCGACAAATTCGATTCCGATAATCCCCTCGGATCCACGTTCGACAATCAAGTGTTGCCGATCGCGCCCGACAATCACATACGGATCGGCAAGACATTCCTGGCTAGTTATACCCATGTCTTAACTCCCAATCTGATCAATGAGGCACTGTTGTCATGGCAGCGAAACGATCAGGCGGTCAACTATCAGGATGAAACACAGATCGCCCGTAGCACATACGGCATCAACTTCGCGGAAATCTTCCCGGAGAACAGGCTAAACAAGATTCCGGAGTTTTCCGTCCAAGGCTATTCCACTCTGACCGGCAACGGCCTGCCCTACACCATTGGGGCCCGCAGTTGGGAGCTGCGCGATAATGTGACCTCGGTTCAAGGCGATCACACCTTCAAATTTGGCATGCTGTACGTCAACAGTAACAAGAATGAAAACACCCGTGTGCGCGATGGCGGTACTATAACTTACAGTACGGGATCGACAGCCGGCGCTACATTTCGGCCTCAGGACAGCGGCAATGCTCTGGCTAATCTGCTGCTCGGAGCCTATACCCGTTACACAGAGACCTCCAATACGACCGCCGCGCCGGCGGCTTACAATCAGTTCGAACTTTACCTAAACGATCAGTGGCATGTGAACCAGCGCCTGAATCTCACGCTTGGCTTGCGCATGCAGTACATTCCCTGGCCCTACACCAGTCTGGGGAACATTGTTGGTTTTGATCCCAGTCGCTTTGATCCGGCCAAGGCGCCTCTGGGCAGTAATATTTCCGGCGGCGTAATTAATCTGACGGCCGATCCCACCGGGCAACTAACGCGCGCCCAGGGATTCTTTGATCCGTACAACGGCTTGGTGCTGCCAAGAACGGCCCAGGTGACTGATCCAAATCTGCAGCGCTTGAAAACCAATCTCCCCAGCGCCCTGGCTGACAGCGGCGGGCCTCTCTTTGCGCCGCGCCTTGGCTTCTCGTGGGATCCATTTGGGAATGGCAAAACAGCGATACGCGGTGGCGCCGGTATCTATTATGACCGGACGCTTCTGAATCCTGTACGCGATGCCGGCACCAACGCCCCATTCGCAACGGTGGCCACTATCACGAACGGAAGACAATTCACGACACCTGCGAATCTATCCGGTCTCAGCGGGTTTAATAATCCACTCGATACAATCGGCGCCTCGGGCACGGGAAAGCCGCTGGTCCAAGCCCTAACCGTTTTTGATTTCGACATGCCTCCAGGAGTCGTCTACGGCTACAGCCTGGGTGTGCAGCGCGAGTTGCCGGGAGGCTTCGTAGTTGATGTCAGTTACGTCGGTAATCAAGCGCGTCACTTAACGCACCGCCGCGATCTGAACTACGTCTTGCCCAACGTGGCGCTGGCTCGAAACGCTTCAGGCAATTTCATTAACGCGACCGCGGATACGGTGCGGCAATACCTGGGATACAGCACTATTCGCTCGCAGGAAAATACCGGATCCTCCAGTTACAACTCGCTGCAGATCAGCGCGCAGCGCCGAGTTTCGCGCGGTTTGACGGCGAGCATGGCCTACACCTGGAGCAAAGCCTTAAATAACTTCGATACGGAAACGTCTGACCTGCGCACACCGTTTGATGCGAGCCTGGACAAAGGGAACGCGAGCTTTGACAGGCGCCATGTGTTCGCGATGAGTTATGTTTACGCGCTGCCGTTTTTCGAGCAACGACGTGGGCTGACGAGGCAGCTATTAGGTGGCTGGCAAATATCAGGCGTCGTCACCTTGCAAACCGGGCAATTCGTCAGCATCTCCGGAGGCAGCCGCGCCTCGACCTCTCCGAGCAACGGCTATGGCACCAATCTCGATCTGGTGGGGGACTGGCGCGCGGTGCTTGGCGGGCAGACGGCGACCCCGGTATTTAACGCGAGCGGCGCCTATGTCAGCGGTGGCTGGATCAATCGCGCTGCATTTGTGCCACGCATCGGTCTGATTGGGAACGTGGCGCGCAACCTGATCGAAATGCCCGGTACTGAAAACTTTAATCTGAGCTTGATGAAGCGTGTACAGCTGAACGAAAAGATCAAGCTGCAACTGCGGGGCGAAGTCTTCAATCTTTTCAATCATCCGAACTTCCGCACTTTGGTGACCAACTTCAGTGCTTCGAACTTTGGCGCTCTGACGCAAACGGATGATCCGCGCGTACTACAGTTTGGCTTGAAGATATTGTTTTGAGATAGATCCCGGCACGTCCGATAAACTTTTAGTCTCTCGCTGCCTTTACCACCAGTCGAAGCGGCGAGGAATCCGGCGATTGATGACCACAACCTCAGAAGTTTGTCGGACGTAAGAATGGTTAACGAGCAACGAACGGAAGTGATGCCCACGGCCAGCGGCTTCAAGCTGCGCGGCCTTCGTTGGTGGATTATCGGCCTGATCTTTCTGGCCACCCTGATCAACTACATAGATCGGTTGACCATCTCCGTCCTGGCCCCCGTGATCACTCGCGATCTCGGTCTTACCAATACTGAGTTTGGCGGCATCATTACCTGGTTCCTATTCGCTTACACAATCAGTCAGGGTCTTTCGGGCAAGCTTTACGATCGAGTAGGCACCAAGCTGGGGTTCGTATTTTCAATCATTCTCTGGTCCTTTGCCGCGATGGCGCACGCTTTAGCGCGCGGCCTGACCAGCCTCAGCATCTTTCGTTTTGTTCTGGGACTCGGCGAAGCGGGTAACTGGCCAGGAGCCGCCAAGACGGTGGCCGAGTGGTTTCCCGTTCGCGAGCGTGCTTTTGGGATGGCCATCTTCAATAGCGGCGCAGCCATCGGCTCCGTGGTTGCGCCACCGCTTATCGTTTGGCTTAGTCTGACCTATGGCTGGCAAACGACATTCCTCGTTACCGGATCGCTTGGCTTTGCCTGGTTGGCATTGTGGCTTCTCTTTTATCAAACACCCGACCGCCATCAATGGTTGACGGAAGAGGAGCGCGCGCTGATCCGGAAGGGTCAACGCATAGAAATAGCGGAGGACGTGGTGACTACGGCGCTCGCCAAAGCGCCTCGATGGCGAGAATTGCTGCACTACCGGCAGGTCTGGGCAATTGTTCTGGCGCGGTTTTTGACCGACCCAATCTGGTGGCTGTACATCAGTTGGTTGCCGAAATATCTCGCTGATGCGCGTGGCTTCTCTCTTACTAAAATTGGCCTTTTCGCCTGGGTGCCTTATGTTGCTGCGGACGCGGGCAGTCTCTCGGGAGGCTGGTTGTCCGGATATCTAATCGGCCGGGGCTGGAGTGTGGATCGCGCGCGCAAGGTAGTAATCCTGGCAGCCGCGCTGTTGATGCCCGCCGGAATCTTCGCCGCATTTGCAGACGATGCGATGGTCGCGTTGGTATTGATCGGAGTTGTGCTCTTTGGGTTTCAGGTTTGGATCAACAACGTGCAGACTTTGCCCAGTGATTTCTTCTCTGACAAGGCCGTTGCCTCCGTTGCCGGTTTGGGAGGAACAGGTGCGGGCATTGGCTCGATGATTTTTATCTTTAGTACAGGTTGGGCGGTTGACCACTTCTCCTACGTGCCCGTCCTGGTGATTGCCGGTCTCCTCGCTCCGTTTGGAACTTTAGTTTTGTTTGCGCTTGCCGGGCCGATCAGGCGTGTCGTTCTGAAGCCGACAAGATTAGCAGTTGGATAACTTTATCAGGGAGTTTCTCATGCGTAATGAGTTCGACTTACAAGGAAAGGTGGCGCTGGTCACAGGGGCGTCCTCGGGAATAGGCCGGGCCACCGCAGAAGCGTTGGCTTCGAATGGTGCTCAAGTGGCCATTAACTTTCATCGCAACGAAACAGGGGCTGAAGCGGCGCGTTCGCAAATTATCGGCGCTGGAGGTTGTGCCATCGTTGTACAAGCGGACGTCACGCGCGCAAGCGACGTTGACTCGCTCGTCGAACAGACAGTCAATGAATTCGGGGCGATCGATATCCTGGTCAACAACGCTGGGTCATTAGTCGAGCGACTGAAAATTCTCGAGCTGAGTGAGGAGCGCTGGGATGAAGTGATCGATCTCAATTTGAAGAGCGCCTTTCTTTGCTCAAAAGCCGTGGTTGGTTCGATGATGCAACGCAAGACGGGCGCGATCATCAACGTTTCATCCATCGCGGGCCGCAACGGTGGAGCACTCGGTTCGATTCACTACTCCACCGCGAAAGGTGGTCTGATCACTTTTACCAAGGGATTGGCCAAGGAAGTGGCGCCTTATGGTGTGCGAGTAAACGCCGTCTCGCCGGGAGTGATTAACACGCCATACCACGAACAGTTCTCGTCACCGGAGATAATGAAGACTTATACCGGAATGATTCCACTAGGCAGAGTTGGTACGCCTACAGAAGTCGGCAAAGTGATTTGCTTCCTGGCTTCCGACGCAGCCAGCTATCTGGCCGGTGAGACTATCGAGATCAACGGCGGCATGTTCATGGACTGAACGCCACGATGAAACAGCTCAAACTCAAACTGAACCGCTACCAAATATTGCACTCGCTTGCCCTCGCCTCAATTATTCTTTCAGTCGTGCCGTTGTTCGCGCAGGATGCGCGTGAGTTGGAGCAGGAGAGGACCGCAAGCAGGAAGCTTAAGGGCGAGCACCCGCTCATCGAATTGATGAGATCGCGCAAATCTGCCCTGCGGCCTGAGTTGCTGGGCGTTCATCCGCGCGTTTACGTAACCGACAAAGAGCTTGCTGAATTGCGTGAGCACGCTCGGACATCGCACCGCGAACTTTGGCAGCGAGCCATCAGCCACGTACGCGCACTCGACGCCGATCCGCCGCCACCACCAGCGGAACTCCGGCGTCAGCAGAATGACGTCGGTATCGCCATCGCCGAAGCGGCTTTCGTCTTCAAGATCGAAGGCGATAAGAAGTATCTGGATGCCGCCCGTAAGTATATGGACGCGGCCGTTAGTTACGATATCTGGGGTTATCCTAACAACAAGCCGAATGTGGACCTGGCTGCGGGTCATCTACTCTATGGCTTAGCCTGGGGCTATGATTTGCTCTATCACGACCTCAGCGAAAAAGAGCGCGCGCGCTATCGCGAAAAACTGATCAAGCAAGCGCGTCTGCTGGCGGATTATTTCAAACCGAAGCCAGGTCGCACCTTCGCCTATAGCCAGAACCACACTTTCATTCCCATCACCGGTTTGGGCGTTGCTGCCTATGCGTTGTACGACGAGACTCCCGAAGCGCCCGCCTGGGCCAGTCTGACGCGGGCGATATACGATCGTGTGTTGGCTACGTATTCGCAGGACGGTTACTACTACGAGGGCTTTGAATACTGGATCTTCTCGACGCCATGGTTGGTTCACTACGTCGACGCACATGCACACGCTACCGGTGAAGACCTTTACGATCGCGCCGGCTTTCGCCTGATGCACCAGTACGTCGCGCACTCAACGCTGCCGAGTGGAAATTACGTCTTTGATTTTGGCGACATCTTTGAGGGACCATTGACCCGCGCCGGCCTTGGCGAGGACTATCCGCGCACCCATCCACAGGGACACTTCTACACGAACTACAACCTGCTCTATCGCCTGGCGCAACGCTTCCAAAGCGGTGAAGCGCAGGGTGTGGCCCAGTGGCTGAAGCGACTAGATCAAGTTAACGCGGAAGATTTTTGGTCGCTGGTTTGGTACGACCCGAAGGTCAAACCTGTGCCCATCGAGCGGCAACCCACCTGGCACTACTTTCCCGACCACGATGTCTTCTACTGGCGCAGCGATTGGTCGAAGCAGGCGACCGCCTTTGCTTTTAAATGCGGTCCCCCTGAAGGCCACCACACGGAATCTTTGCTGCAACAGTTTCCCGATTGGCGTTTGTCTTCCGGCCACGCGCACCCAGATGCGAACAGCTTCATCATTTTTGCGCGCGGGCAATACCTGACTGGTGACAGTGGCTACGCCGGCCTTCCCATGACCGAGCATCACAACACTCTGTTGGTCAATGGCAAGGGTCAGGCGAAAGAGGGCGACGGTCATGATGTGTTTGCCGAAGTACCATACGAACTCCTGAATCGAATACGTATCAGCGAAGTAAAGGTAGAGCGTGACCGGGTGATCGTGCACGGCGACGCGACTGCGGCCTATGGACCGGAGCTGGGTCTGAAGAGGTTTGTGCGAGAGTTTGCCTATATTCAAAGCGCAGGATTCACCGTTCGCGACGAAGTGGAGACGACAAAGGGTGCGGTCTTGACGCTCTTGCTACACGCTGATGACTTCATTGAGAAGGAAGGTGGCAACCGGTTCAGCATTAAGGCGGGAGGCGTAAAACTGCTGATCGACCCGGCAATTGAGCAGCCAAATGAACGGCATGCGCCAAAAGAGATTCAGAGCGCAATCGAAACGAACACCGTTACGGCCCCAGGCCCGCCCGGAGCTGTGGATAAGGGTGAGCGTCAGGTACGCGGCCAGAAGCTTTTGCTTTCTACTCCGGCGCCAACTACCAGCGCCCGATTCATGCTGCGCCTGACGATTGAAGACTATTAGCTTGTCTCGCTGGAGGCTGGCAGTCGCTTGCGCTGCAGATTGCTGCGGTAACTTTCCTCGAGGTGTTCGGCGCCCTCGGCCGTAAGTGACAAACGCGAATTGTCGTCCGTCGTTATGTATCTTTTCTGCTCGAGGAACCAGATGGTGAACTCCAGATGCTCCCGTGGTCTGCCTAGCATTCGTTCAAGGTCTCGCGAAAAGATCCCTGGGTTCGACGGCTCAACGCGCCGCTTGGTATACAAAGCCTCGAGTAACGTAAGGCGAACGACCTGCTCCATTTCGAAATCGTTTTCGGACTCTGCTCCGGCGGACACTAGCCTCCAGCGGTCTTTCCGTCGCTGCTGGTAAGTGATGTCATACTTCGCGCGCCTTTCCGGATCACTCAAGACCTGGTAAGCCTCAGTTATCTCCCGGAAGCGGCTCTCATTACCAGTTTCTTGATTGTCCGGATGATATCGCTGTGCGAGCAGGCGATAGACACGATTGATCGTCTCTGGCTCCGCATTATCGTTGACTTGCAGTACTTCGTAGCAATCGATGTTTGTAGCTTTTGACATAAGAGCGGTAGGTACTTCCGAATGCTAACCCGACCAAATCTGCCGAGTCAAAGTAACCGAGTTGGAACAGAGATAAGTGTTTTGAGTTATCCCTCTCGATCATCTGGTTTCGATCACCGTCAACGCGCTTGCGCTCACCTACTCATTTCAGCTTATACATCTCACTTCCCGCCAGCAGGAAAGCCCCGGACCCATATTCCTGATTATCTTCAGACGTCAGTTTAGCCGGTGAAGCCCCGATTGGCTGGACATAGCCCAGCTTGCCATCCGCACGCACAGCCCCAATGAGTCCCTTCCAGGCCTTCTTAACTACGGGCAGGTAAGTTTGACGATCGAGATAACCCTGGTTGATGCCCCAGGCAATGGCGTAACAGAAAAAGCCGGAACTGCTTGTCTCAGAGATAGCAATCTCCTGCGGGTCAAGCAGGCTTGGCCGCCACAATCCGTCTTCTCCCTGAACACGACTGACTGATGCCGCCATTGCCCGTAACAGGTTCACATAGCGTTTGCGAGATTGATTATTTTTGGGCAGATATTGAAGCACCCGTACAGTACCTGCCATCACCCAGCCGTTGCCGCGCGCCCAGAAAATCTTTTTGCCGTTGGGGTTCAGTTTCCCTATATAGTTCTTGTCTCGGTAGTAAAGTTTAGCGTCTTGATCGTAGAGAAAGTCGGTTGTGTCCCACCACATGGTGTTCAAGTAATCGATGTACTTCTTATCACCGGTGGCCGCGCTAAGGCGCGCAAGAACAGGCGGCGCCATGAACAGAGCGTCACACCACCACCAGTCTTCACGACCCGGCCTGGGATCATTTAACATCGCATCTAAAGTGGATTTGGTATGAGCAATCATCACCGGATCTTTTTTCAGCAGGTAGAGTTCGAGATATGTCTGGCCGGGAGAATGGTCATCTGCATGTCTCGGCCTTTCCCCAAGCTTCCATTCTCTACCTTCAGCCCACCTCATAGCTTCCTGGAAATACTTCTGGCGATGCGTCGTGTAATAAGCAGCCATAATGCCGGTGTAGAAGGCGGCCCTGGCCCATAAGTTATTATTCTTTTGGTTTATTTCTACGGGATTAGTGATCTGCCAGTCGTAGACCCGCTCCATCGTCGCGCGAATATACCGCTTGGAATAAATATCTTCAGTGCGCTGTGCCTGAGCGCGGGCGGACATAAGCGTTAACGTAACGAGCGTCACGGCGGCTACAAGTATTGTCCGCGTATAGAAGAATCGCAGTAGAGACATAAGCTGTTCTATGTACCTTTGGTGTTATTGCAAAGAATAGAAAACGGACGAAGGCAGGACTCTAGTTTACTGTTCACTTGAGATGCAAGCCGAAACTTGGGCCCTGCTAATCACAAAGGGCCGCGTTTCGAGAGTTACTGTTGTTGCTTGTTGCTGCTGCTGCTCTTTCCGTGGTTGCCGCAATTGTTCGTACTCCGACAACTCGTCAGTTTTGGCCTCCGCCACAATCCGTCCGGCTCCGGTGAGGATGAACTTGAAAAAAAGTTTCTCTCCATAAAAAGAGTACGCACTCTCAAAATGCTGCTCGGAGTTGTCTTGACGATGATTGCCGAAATGCACTGCTTGCTGATGAAAGCGAGTCCAGTAGGGTTAGCCTATGGTTAATGCGAGCGGCCTGACAACGATGATATTTGCCAGACTTAGTCGCGCTTATTTGCATATAGACTGCGTTAACTTTCTGAGGTCTTCCAGTAGTCACGGACCAGGCCGTTACGCGGCTTTGTCTTCAGCAGGAAGCGCGCTGCAGCGCCAAACAAATACAGAACCAGGAGCGGTAGCGACCGGGTCCAGTAACAATAGACTCATTTGTAACGGTCACGGACCAGGTCGCTACTCTATATATGAAAGGGCGCTCCCCGTTCCGTATTCGTCGACCCACGATACCAGAGTTCTTGCTTATGCTCCTTGTCTTCAGCAGGAAGCGAGCTGCAGGGCCAAACAAATACAGAACCAGGAGCGGTAGCGACCGGGTCCAGTAACAATAAGCTCATCTGTAATGGTCATGGACCAAGGTCGCTACCGCTCGCGGTTCTGATAGGAACTCGAAACTCGAAACTCGAAACTGTTTGGCTTAGTGCGCCAGGGCATCTGGATGCTCCGAGACTTCCTCGATGGCCCGGCTACGACCGCGAATAGTTACTGCCGCGACCCCGGCAAAGATCAGAGCACAAGCTACCAACGTTCTCGAATTCCAACTCTCCCCAAGCACCAGCGGCGCCAGCCCAAATGCCAGGAGCGGTTGCAGATAGATGTAAATGGCGACAATGCTCGGCGCCACCCGTGTCAGTGCCCAGGCATTCAGATAATAGGCGCCAACCGTGGGAATAAGAACGATATAGACGACTATTACCCACGCGCCCATAGATACTGAGTTCAAGTCATCCGTGGTCCAGGCGTGAGCGGAAAGGGGCAACGTCACTACAGCGCCGATTAGGAAAAGCCAGGTTATAACGTTGAGCGCGCCGTACCGTTTGACAAGATCTCTTGAGACGGCAATGTAAGCGCCATAACAGAGCGAGCAGGCGATGATCAGGATGTCCCCAAGAGAAGTTTGGGCAGAGAAGCTTGCACGGAAGGGATCCACTAAATAAACAACCCCGGTCATTGCCAGACCTATTCCCGCAATGTTGCGCAAGGAAGCCCGATCATGACCGAGAGCAATACTGACGGCGAGAGTGAAGACAGGAATAGTCGTAGACAGCAGCGTGGCGTTAATGACAGTCGTGAGTGAGAGGCCTTTAACATACAATAATTGATTTAAAGTCACGCCAAGCAAGCTCGAGAGAACAAGCCAGGCTATCATTCGCTTTGGCAGCCGCAGTAATTCGCTAAACTTCCGTTGTAATAGCGTAAGGACAATCGCGGCTCCGCAAATGCGAAAACCAACCAGGCTGGTACTCGACATCGACCTTAAGGCGATTTTCCCGAAGAGGGGCCAGGTGCCAAACAAGACTTGAACAATGATGAGCGCCAGGTGCGGTCCAGCAGAATGATCTCCAAGTGAATGACGCGAACTCATGGGAAGGGAATTCAGTCCAACGTCATCAGCCAGATGTCAGCTTCTGCCGCGACATAGGTGAAGTAGATGGTTCGATTATCGGGAGATAGTGCAGGACTCCCGATGTCGACATCCTGATCGGTAACCGTCAGAACCGGCTGATACTTTCCGCTTCGCGTGTCAAACAAAAGAATCTGTCCCTGACTCACGAAGAGCAGGTGCCGGTTGTCCTTGAACCATCTGGGCCAATCGCCAAAATCAGTAAACCAGGTGTAGTTTTTCGATTCCAGATCATAAACTCCGATTCCTGAGTGAACGCCGCTGGGCAGGTGCCGAACGCCGGCCAGCTTTTCCCCATCCGGAGACCATGACCAGGCTTCAAAAGAGAGGCTCGAATCGCTAAGCGGGGGAAGATACTCGAGCTTCTGCTCGCTCCATGCCTTGTCAGGCTCAAACATGATGCAATCGTTCTTAGGTGCGTGAATCGAGTAGGCAATATGTTTGCCGTCCGGGGACCAGGGATTGTAATGAGCGCCCGGACTTGGATGGCCACTGGTGAGCTGCTGAAGTCCGCCGCCGTCACGATTGATAGCCCAAAGCTCATAGTTGCCACTGCGACGGGAGCTGAAGGCTATACGTTTGCCGTCCGGCGACCAACGCGGCCAGAAGTGCCTGTACGAGTCGTCAGTGAGGTCCCGCAGCTCGGAGCCATCGGTGCGCATGATAAAGATGTGACGTTGGTTTCCCATCGAGTAACAGGTCAGCCATTCGCCGTCCGGAGACGCGTCAGGAAACCATAGCTGCATCGAGCCTGTGGTGATTGAGATTGGCTCGCCTGTGGCCTTTCCGCTAGAAGGGTCGAATGAGATTTTTCTTAGATTTCTGATTTCCTCCTGGGCTATGTAAGCCAGCTGCCGTCCGTCGCGAGCGAAACTGAGTTGCAGTGCTGAAGTGGCGGCGCCGATGGTGGTGATAGCTTCCGGCTGGCCGGAAACGGCTCCGGATTTTTCGTCAATCGCTACGCGCCAGATGTTTATGCTGCCACCTCGGTTGCTGGAGAAGTACAGAAACTTGCCATCAGGCGACCATACCGGATTCAAATCTGTCGTGGCGCCGTCCGTAACTGCGACGGCGTCACCTCCAGCGGCAGGTATGGTCGAGATGCTCTCCCGCTGTCCGGCTTTACTGGGCCGGCTCCAAAAGGCGATGCGATTGCCATGAGGAGAACAATTAGGTTGCAGCGCATCACCTTCACTGATCAGTCGACGTTCATTGGTGCTGGTGTTGATCGTCCAGAGCTGACTTTTGCTCGGCCGGGTTGAAGGTTGTGGAATTTTTTCAGTACCAAAGAGAATCTGTTCACCGTCCGGAGACCAGGCTGGGCTGTAGCCAAAATTCGACAGGCGAGACACAGATTCACCTGTGGCGCCCATTACATAGATGCCACCACCGTCTCGCTCAGAACGAAAAGCGATACGCCGGCCATCCGGCGAAAAGGCAGGCTGCGTATCATCCGCAGGAGAATCTTTTGTCAGGTTAATAGAGTTTCTGCTCCCAACATGCTGAAGATAAATATCCCAGTTACGCGTAGCTCGGCTGGCATAAACGACAGATTGGCCATCGGGAGAAAGAGAAGGGAAAAATTCGGCGCCGGCTTGATCTGTAAGTTGTGTGAAGCCTGCATTGTTTTGGGAACTTGCGGCGTCCTTCCGTTTCCGGCCCGCGTTCAGCAGCAGGTAACTCAGGGCGAGAAAGGCAACTATTATGGCTATAGCGACGCCCAAAGTTTTAGCTCGCTTGCGCCGCACCGGATGATAGCTTGTGACGAAGGTCGCCGGTTTAGACGATTGGTCATTGGTGCTTTTTGCTTCCTGGCTCACAGCAGTCGCAACCGCAACAGCTTCGCCAGATTCGGAACGCGCGACTTCAGCCTCGAACTCGAGCCGGTGCTTGAGGTTCTTCAGATCCGTTAGCAGCTCTTTTGCTGTTTGGTAGCGCTCCTCACGATCCTTGCGCAGCGCTTTCTTTACTATCCATTCCAGTTCAGTCGGAACTTCAGGCTTGTGCCGGGCGAGCGTCATTGGCTCGCGACCAAGTATCGCCGCCATCACATCGCTGCCCGTTTCGCCATCGAACGGCACACGACTGGCGATCATCTCGTAGAGCACTACGCCCAGGCTCCAGATATCAGTTCGCTTATCCACGAGAAAGCCGCGCGCCTGCTCTGGCGACATATAGTGAGCGGTGCCCATCACCAGTCCTTCCTGTGTATTGATGAGCGTCGCTGCCTGGAATTCGCCGGACTTTAGTTCCGTTAGTTTCGCCAACCCGAAGTCCAGCACTTTGACGATGCCGTCCGCACGAATCATGACGTTGTCCGGCTTTATATCGCGGTGAACAATTCCTGCAGCGTGCGCCGCCGCCAACGCGGAAGCGATCTGAATCGCGATATCGAGGGCCTCAGGGAGCTCGATATCGGCATTTGCCAAATGCCGCCGCAGTGTCTCGCCCTCAATCACTTCCGTGACGATAAAGTGTCGGGAGGTCACTTCGCCGATTTCGTGAATAGTCACAATGTTGGGATGGTTAAGCGCGGAGGCAGCGCGGGCTTCCTGTTGAAAACGCCGCACGCGTTCCTCATCCCGGGTGAAGTGGGCCAGCAAAACCTTAAGTGCAACCTTACGACCGAGGCGCATGTCTTCCGCCAGATAGACTTCCCCCATGCCGCCAGACCCCAGGCGCCCCGTGACTCGATAAGGCCCGAGGTCGCTACCAACTATCGACTGACTTTGGCCGAGTGATTCGGCCATCAATTCAACCGCCGGCGACTCAATGAAACCACCCGCCTGTTCGTGGGATGCGATGAGCGACTCGACTTCACTTTGCAGCGCTGGATCATCACTGCACGCTTCCTTGAGGAAGACGGCCCGCGCGTGGGGTTCACGCTCAAGCGCAGACTCCAGGAGGGACTTGATGCGCTGCCAACGTTCGGGGATCATGACATTTATCAGTCGGCCAATTCGTGATAGAGCCAGGCATTAGTGCTGACCCACTCCCGCTAAACCTGGTGTGCCGGGGGTTGAGTCATCCAAAAACCTCACTGATGTACTGAGAGTTCCGCGAATTCTACCATCTTTTACTAGCACCCCACCCAACCTCAAAAAAACCTCCATCGCCCTGAGCCGTTTCGCGCCAAATTCCCGCTTAAGGCGATGAAGGCCGGAAACGCAAAACAACCGAAGGGGCCGAGTAATGACCAACTACATCTTTATCGAATCGAGAGACCCGTTTGAGTCGCGCGACACGCGGTTCGTCGAGGAGACGGCCAGCTCGCTGAAGCAGCGCGGCAACGAAGTTACGGTGTTTCTTGTACAAAACGGCGTTTTCGCAACACGCCACAACGCACGCGAATCTTGTCTCGCTAAACTGACGAAGGCCGGCATCAGGCTACTGGCTGACGATTTCTCGCTAAGCGAGCGAGGGATTCAACCCGCTGAACTCCATTCCGGCGTTCAAGCGTCAAGCATAGACGCGCTGGTAGACGCTCTGCTTCAGGAAAATACCAAAGCCTTCTGGCACTGATGGAGGCAGCGATGACAAAGAAACCCAACTGCGAAATGTGTTTCAGGTCCTGGTTTTAGTAGCAGCAGCTACTCCTCAGTATGAGTTTTCGTGCTTCTACGACGTCTCACGAGATGTAAGGCGCCCTGGTCCAAGCGGTCTGTCAACTTCAGCATCGCTCGGCAGGCTACGTTAATCAACCGTCCATCCCGACTTTTTGGGATCAATTCAAACAGGAGGTCAACAATGACAAGCTTTCGCCTATCTCTTATCTTCCTCGCGGTCTGCTGCCTGCTTATTGCTAGCGTCCCTTTGACCGTGCACGGCACAGCCGGCTTGACACTTGTGGCAACCCCAGACGATCTGTCTGCCGCCACGAACCAGGAGCTGGCGCTGGCCCGGCGCGGAACTGCCAGGTATCACGACATCGCACAAGCCGAAGCTGACGGCTACGTCAATATCAACATTTACGAATCGGGTGAGGGACTCCACTACGTGAACTTTTCGCTGGTCGACGCGAATTTCGACCCCGAGCATCCGGAGGTGCTCCTTTACGCACCCGTTCCGCACGAGAACCGCCTGGAGTTGGTGGCAGTGGAGTACGTCATCCCTTTAAACCTCTCGTCCGACGCGCCTGCCGGCTTCACTGGAGATGCCGATGTATGGCGGGAGAACTCAGAAGGGCTTGGCTTGTGGGAGTTGAACACATGGATCTGGCTGCACAATTCGAATGGTACTTTCGCTTTCAAGAACCCGCGCGTGCCGTAAATCATGAATGTGCTGAGACCGGCGATACGGACCAACAACTGATATTTCTTTTGACCGCACGCTCCCGATAGGTGCCCCGGCAGGAGGATGCTTCATGGATATCCGACGATACAAACTAATGGTTCTATTGATGGCGCTGGTTGTCGCCGGAACACTGTCGCTAACGCGGACAATTTCCGCAAGCGGCCGCGACAGCGTTTTGGATGATCAATTAACCCTGGTTCTGAGCCAGCACGGATTCACGGGCACAGTTGGCTCGTCTCTGGAACAGAGGTTAGGCCGTAAAATTGACAACCAACTCGTCGACCTCGGGCGCAATCTATTCCACGACACAATCGTGGGTTTAAACAACGACAACTCCTGCTCAGGCTGTCACTCCGCGACCGCAGGATTTGGCGATACCCAGTCGATCGCCATCGGCGTCGAAAACAACTTCATCGTGGGGCCGGATCGGACCGGACCGCGAAACCAGCGGCGCACGCCGATGGCCGCGAACACGCCGTTCTTCCCAACGCTCATGTGGAACTCGCGTTTCGCCTCGTTGTCGTTCGATCCATTCGACAATAGCGTTGGGTTCACGTTTCCACTACCCGAGGGGCTGACGCTTTCCGACAAGGCACACCTGCTGATCGCGCAGGCCTTTATCCCGCCGACCGAGCGGGTGGAGGCGGCGGGCTTCACCTTCCCCGGCGACACCTTCGACATCCGCGCGGAGGTTATCCGGCGGATCAACGACGTGCCCGAATACCGCAAACTCTTCGGCAAGATCTTCCCTGAGGTGAAAGCCGGCGGCCCGATCACCTATGACATGTTCGCGAGGGCGATCGCCGAGTTCGAATTCACGTTGGTCTTCGTCAACGCTCCGCTTGACCGCTTCGCACGTGGCCAACAGAACGCGCTGACCGACGATCAGAAGCGGGGTGCGCTGCTCTTTTTCGGCAGCGCCAATTGTGTCGCTTGCCACGCCGTCTCAGGGCAGTCGAATGAAATGTTTAGCGACTTCCGAGAGCACGTTATCGGCGTGCCACAGATCGCGCCGGCGGCCGGCAATCCCGCGGCTGGGAACGTGACCTTCGACGGTCCCGGGCAGAACGAAGACTTCGGGCTGGAGCAGGTGACGAGCAACCCGAACGACCGCTACATGTTCCGCACCTCGCCGATTCGGAACGTCGCCTTGCAGCCCGCATTTTTCCATAACGGTGCGTTCACTCGACTCGAAGATGCTATCCGCTTCCACCTCAACCCGGCCGGGCAAGCAACTGACTACGACCCAACGGCGGCCGGGGTTGCGCCCGATCTGCGCGGCCCCACAGGACCCATCGCACCGGTACTGTCACGTCTTGATCCGCTTGTGGCGACGCCGATCAACCTCTCAAACGACGAATTCCGCCAGCTCCTTGATTTCGTCCGGAACGGATTGCTCGACCCGAAAGCCAAGCCGGAGAATCTGCGTAAGCTGATTCCGCGTCGGGTGCCAAGTGGCAGACCAATCCAGACCTTCCAATAGCTATTTGGCACTAAAGAGGAGGACACGATGAGCGAAAAGAGTCTGACTATCGCGCTGATGGACCCGCCGTACGAGTCTGCCAATTCAACGACGGCGTTCCGAATTATCGCCGCGGCCCTGCGCCAGGGACTCCGGGTCAACGTCTTCGCGTATGAGGGTGCGGTATGCCTGCCCCTGAAGGACCAGGCCCCGCACGCGAACCCCGTCAAGGGCACAACGGTCGAGGAGGAAGACCATCCGACGACGAGCAAGTTCGTGAGCGCGCTCCTGGCAATGGGCGGCGACCGTCTGACGTGGGTCAACTGCGGCTTATGTGTGGACGAGCGTGGCGCCTCGAACGTGGTCGAAGGCGTCAGGCGCGGCAGCCCGGCCGACTTCTTCAAAATGGCCGAAGGAGCCACGAATACGCTGGTCATTCCTACCAGGTAGGCTGTTGGAGAAAGGAGTTGAGCGATGAAGATTCTGAACATAGTGGAAACAGCATACCGCGCTACGCTCGAAGAACAGGATGACACCATCCTGTGGCTCAGCCGCGCGCTCCGAAACGCCGGCGCGGATCTTTCGGTGCTGCTGCGCGCCGGGGCAGTCAATTATCTTGCGCCGCAAGAATGCCCCCCGCTCGACATCGGCGGCGTGGGCATCAAACACCCAGCGCGTCCGCCCGAGGACATCGCGAAATTGCTGGAGAAGGGGGTACGAGTCTTTGCCGTCCGGGAGGACGTGGAGCAGCGGGGGATTGACACTGCGACCTGCGTCGGCGGAGTCGAGCTGATTCGCGGAGGCGAGATCGGGGCCCTACTGGACGAACACGAACAGGTCTGGCATTGGTGACCGTCCTGGCCCACGCTCCGCTGTTCGTCTCAACCGTTCACGGCGGCCCAAGGGGACCAAGCCACCTGGCACCACGACGACCGCGGCGTGGAACTCTTAATGCGGCATTTTCTCACACAATCAGGAATAGGGGGTTCTCGAGAATCTTCTTGAAAGTCTGGAGGAATTTCGCGCCGGTAGCGCCGTCGATTACGCGGTGATCGCAGGACATTGTGGCGCGCATCATCTGGCGCACGACGATTTCGTTGTTGCGAACCACTGGCTTAGGTGACATCGCGCCCACCGCCAGGATTGCCCCTTCAGGTGGGTTAATTATGGCGGTGAACTCCTCTATTCCAAACATACCGAGATTGCTGATCGAGAAACTGGCGCCCATGAATTCTTCAGGACGCAGCTTGCGGTTGCGCGCGCGCTCGGCCAGGTCGCGAACTTCGGTCGCAATTTCGCCTAGAGACTTTTGATCCGACGCCCGGACAATGGGTGTGATTAGTCCGTCCTCGATAGCAACGGCGACACCAATGTCGGCATGTTCGTAGTATCTGACCACCTTATCCTGGAACGAAGCGTTTACCTGCGGGTGTTGCATGAGCGCGGCGGCCGCGACCTTGATGACGACGTCGTTGAGACTAATCTTGAGTTCCGGTTCCAGCTCGTTTATTGCTTTGCGCATTTCAGCCGCGCGATCCATTTCGATTTCGATGGTAAGGAAGAAATGTGGCACTGGTCCGAGCGAGGTTACCAGGCGCCTGGCGATTGTCCGGCGCATCTCACTCATCGGTTCATCGCGATAAGCGGAGGCCTGCGCGGTAGCTGATTTTTGAAATGGGCTACCTGGGACTACTCGAAGATGTCTTGGTGGAGTTTGGCTGCCGGACTCAGGGGTTGCCGACTTGCCGTGACCAATGAGTTCCTCGACGTCGCGTTTAATAATTCTTCCGCCGGGACCGCTGCCACTCACGGAGCGCAAATCTATTCCCGATTCCGCCGCCATGCGGGCTGCCAAAGGGGACACAATCAGACGACCTGACGGCGCGCTTTCAATGGGCCTTGACTCCGGGCGACCGTTTCCGGCGGCGGCGCCCTGATCTACTGCGTTGTCTGTTGCGGCGGGCGCGCTAACCGGCGCAGCTTCGGGCGCGTCAGATTCCTTTGCCTCTGCCGGAGCCGTGGAGCTTTTGGCTTCCTGGGCGGCGGTGGCCTGGCTCGTTAGTCCGGAAATATCTTCGTCAGGCTCACCGATGATGGCAATCAACTGGCCCAACGGCGCCGATTCGCCTTCCCGGATCAAAATCTTGCGCAACACTCCGCTGCCGAGCGCTTGCATCTCCATCGTTGCTTTGTCCGTATCAATCTCGGCGAGCGGTTCGCCCATCGACACCTTGTCGCCCTCTTTCTTAAGCCAGCGAGAGAGTTGGCCCTCTTCCATGGTCGGAGAGAGCTTGGGCATGATTACCTGAGTCGCCATTCAGATTAGTCCTTCGTCAGTTGTCTGTCCTCTGCTGGCCGTCGTCAATTACTCGATCCTGGTGCCAGCCACTTGCTCCGGGAAAAAGAACGAACGAACAAGTGACCGCGGCCAACTGAGAAGCTATTACAAGTAAGCAACTTCACGCACGGCCGCTACAATCTGGTCCACGGTCGGGATAACCATATCTTCCAGATTTTTTGCGTATGGCATGGGAACGTCGACGCCGGAGACACGCTTAACGGGTGCGTCGAGATAGTCGAAGGCGCGCTCCGTAATCTCCTGGCTAATCTCCCCCGCCACTCCGCAAAACGGATGCGACTCTTCTGCAACCACCACCCGGTTGGTTTTCTTAACCGACTCGATGATCGTATCAATGTCCAGTGGTCGAATCGTCCGCGGATCGATAACTTCGCATGAGACACCCTGTTTTTCCAAAACCTCTGCGGCCTTCAACGCAACGGGGACCATCAATGAGCGGGCAACGATAGTGGCGTCTGTTCCTGCTCGTTTGATGTCTGCCAGGCCGAGCGGAATAGTGAAGTCCGCATCATCTGGAACCTCGCCCTTGTTTCCATACATTCTCTCCTGCTCAATGAAAATCACCGGGTCGTCGTCGCGGATAGCTGATTTCAAGAGACCTTTAGCGTCTGCCGGCGTGGAAGGCATCACTACCTTCAAGCCGGGAAAATAGGCAAACCATGATTCGAGGGCCTGTGAATGTTGAGAAGATACCTGAAAAGCCGAGCCCCCGGGTCCGCGAAATACGATCGGGACATTGAATTGACCGCCTGACATGTAAAGCATCTTGGCGGCGGAGTTAATGATTTGGTCAGTGGCGAGGATCGAGAAGTTGAAAGTCATGAACTCGACGATGGGCCGGAGACCGACCATCGCCGCGCCTATTCCCAGTCCGGCAAAACCCAGTTCGGTAATCGGAGTATCAATGACGCGCTTCGCTCCAAGTTCCTCGAGCAGCCCTTTCGTAACCTTGTACGCTCCCTGATAGGCGCCTACCTCTTCGCCCATCAGGAAAACGTTTTCATCACGCAGCATCTCCTCACGTAAAGCTTGATTGAGCGCCTCGCGCATGGTTACTACAGCCATTTAAAGAATCCCTCTTGTGAATACTTAAAGTTGCTGCCCACCTCGTTTGACTGACCAGTTGGTACTTTCTTTGTGGTGCCTTCGGGGCAGCTTGCCGATAATCTCAGATTTGAAATTTGAAATTTGAGATTTAAGATTAAGATTTGAAATTCGAAATCTCCGACTCCATCAATTCTAGTGCTTACCCGGAGTAATCGGGTTGGCATAAACGTCCGTGTGCAGTTCTTTTGGATCAGGCAGCGGGCTCTCTTCTGCAAATCGAACCGCCTTCTCGACCTGATCTTTGACCTGGGCTTCGAGCTCTTGAAACTCTGAATCGGAAAGGACGCCTTCTTCCTTCAGGCTTGCAGAAAAAAGTTTAATCGGATCGCGCTCCTGGTGGCGCTCAATCTCTGCGCGAGTGCGATAGTTTCCCGGGTCAGACATTGAGTGGCCCATGAAGCGATAGGTACGAACCTCCAGGAGAGTAGGCAAATAATCTTTGCGGGCACGCTCAACAGCCCGAAGCGTCGCCTCGCGCACCGCCAGCACGTCCATGCCATCGACAAACTCGGCGGCAATATCATAGGCACAGGCCTTCTGGGAAATATCCTGCGACGACATCGCTCGTTCCAGAGATGTACCCATTCCGTATTGGTTGTTCTCGCAGATGTAAATGCAGGGCAGCTTCCAGAGTTGGGCCATATTCAGCGACTCATGAAATGCGCCCTGGTTGACTGCCGCTTCCCCAAAAAAACAGAGCGTCACTTGATCGGTGCCCTTGTATTTCGACGCGAAGGCGACGCCGGTAGCCAGGGGGATCTGTCCGCCGACAATGGCGTGTCCGCCCAGGAAGTTAACCTCCTTGTCGAACATATGCATCGATCCGCCCTTGCCCTTTGAGCACCCGGTTGCTTTGCCGAAGAGCTCGGCCATTACCGACTCGGGCGACATCCCCTTGGCAATCGCATGCGCGTGTTCACGATAGCTGGTCAAGACGTAGTCATCCTGGCGGATTGCAGAGATTGCGCCGATCGCAACTGCCTCCTGGCCAATGTACAGATGACAGAAACCCCCGATTTTTCCGGCGCTATATGCCTCTGCCGATTTCTCCTCGAAGCGACGGACAAGCAGCATTTGGTGGTAGATATTGATCAGTGTTTCGCGATCTAAATCAGCGAGCCGGCTTTTCTGGGCCTCTTTTAGAGCGTCGGTCTGCTGTTGGAGACTTCCGGAGTCCGCCACCTCAGCAGAGTCTTGTTCCATCACGCCGGTGGCGCTTTTGTCTTCAGCTCCCATGCGCGACGGCTCCGGGGTTCGCTCTCTCATCTCGTAGTTTGACTTGGCCACTGTTTGTCGCTTTCGACTATTGGACCGCCCTCAATGGCGTCTCTGTAAAATGAAGATCGGGCTTTGACGATATTCTCAATAGGCGTTGGATTATACGCGAGGTTTGTAACGTCGTGCAAAACCAGACTCTCCTGGGGTACTGATAGAGTTTGAACGGTCCGCAACTATCACAATTGGCAGGTGGACTCAAATTGCACCACTACCCTCCTGACCTAATGCAAGCTGTTTTGATTTGCGCGGCAAGTTGACACTTGGCTTACAAAGGACTGAACACTCCTTATACCTTTGAAGCCCAAAAAAAAAACGCACACCGCAGATCAACGGTGTGCGCATTGTGAACGTCATTAAGCTTTGATTATCTGAGAGCGTCAAGCGTTCTCATCGGACTGTTTGTCAGGGTTAGGACGGTCTTACGAGAGTGCTTATTGCTCTGCATCTTGCGCGCGGCCGAGGTAAGGAGTTCTTCCGTTGTTTCGCCGTCCTCGGGGAAACAGGCCACACCGAGGCTCATCCCTAACTTCGCGACGGTTCCGGTTCGCACCGAAAACCTCTGCTCTTCGACAGCACGTCTTACGCGTTCGCCAATTGAAGCGGCCATGTTCGTGGATGCCATCGGCATAATCGCGACAAATTCGTCGCCGGCGTAGCGCGTCAAGATGTCCATCTGCCGCAGTTCTTTTCTGATCACTCCGGCAACACTGGCAAGCACGCGATCGCCAATTGCATGTCCGTATCGATCGTTAATGCCCTTAAAGTCGTCAACGTCCATGCTTAACACCGCCACGGATTCGTTGGTCATGCGCTGGCATTCCGCGATCTTTTGTTCGAGCATCATGTAGAACGCCCGGGCGTTGGGAAGTTCCGTGAGCGGGTCGATGAGCGCACTGTCCTTGGTTTTCTCATAGGTCAGAGCATTGTTGAGAGCACTCGAAGCATGCTGGCAAACAGACTCGAGCAGGCGAACGTGTTCCGTCGAATAAGAAGTCCTGCTCTTGGAGTAAAGCGTGATAGCTCCGAATGCTCCGTCTTCGCGCAGCAACGGTGAAACGAGCACGCCGCGAAACTTCCTGGCGACTTCCTCGGGTATTCCCACCAGATCGAGTTCCGGCGACGCGTTACACATCGACCGGGCATTGGCGATAACCCATCCTGTGATGCCGTCGCCTACGTTCATACGCCGGTCCTTAAAAACATCCGCATGTTCGCCGGCCACGTGCGCGGCAACGGCCCGTCCGGATTTTTCGTCAACAACAAAGATAGTACAGGTATCAAAGGGAACGATGGCCCTAAGCTTGTTAGAGACAAGTGTGACAGTGTCGTTGAGGTTCAACGAGGAACCGATTGTCTGGGCGATCTCATGAAGTGCAAATACTTCTCGCTGTGCCTCCGAAATCGATCTGAACCCGGCATGGTCATCCTCGGCTGTACCGACCACATTAGACGCGAGGCCGGCGTCCGGTTTCGTTTTGGTTAGATAATCATGTCCCGCAGTTTGTGACTCGACCTGCTCCTGAATATCTTCTGCCGCAATCAGCTCGTCGAATTCCTCAACGTGCGCAATGAATTTTTCGACGACTCGAGGATCAAAAGCATTTCCCGCCATGCTTCTGAGCAAGGCCAGAGAATCTTCGCGTTTCATGCCCTTGCGATAAGGCCGGTCACAGCGCGTGGCATCGTAAAAATCCACGACTGAGATGATTCTCGCCACCAGCGGAATGCGTTCGCCCTTCAGGCCTTTCGGATAACCGCTGCCGTCCCATTTTTCATGATGGTATCGAACGACGTCTTCGACGGGGTAAGGGAAGTTGACTCGTCTGAGAATGTCCCCACCCACAGTGGGATGGATTTTCATCTTGGCAAACTCTGCCTCAGTTAGTTTGCCGGGTTTATTGAGAATGTATTCAGGCACTGCGAGTTTGCCGATATCATGTAGTAAGGCCCCGGCGAAGAGGGCCCGCACTTCTTTGGCGCCTACCTTGAGAAGCTTGCCCATTTCTGACGCATAGATCTGAGTACGTCGAACGTGGCCATGTGTCGTCTGATCTTTCGCATCAATCGCAATTGCCAGCGACTCAATAGTGTTCATGTGAATCGTTGCCATTTCCTCGACGTGCCGGCGCTGGTCAACTTCTGCGCGTCGCACTTCATTGAGCCGCTTCTCGTTAAACCGGTAAAGCAAATGCACGAGACCCGTAATCAGCAAGCCAACCAGAATGAATGGCACGCCCGCTCCATACAGAGCTGAGTAGAAAAGGACCGCGGAAGCAGCGCCGGCGACCTGCGTCGTCAGGGTCCAAACGATACTTTCCTGGGACGGAAGCACGCGCGGTTTACCGTCAACGATGTTTAGAAAATGGACCGTTGCCAGCGTGCTTAGGAAATATTGAAGAATGGCAAGCACACAAAGGGGCACGAGGAGGACATTCAAAGGAAGGGCCTGACTCGGGCCCAGCGAAAGGTCATTCGCAAAGACAGTCGCCAGAAAGCCATAACAGGACGCCGAGACAAAAGTTGAAATCACGGCTATTGCTGTTGTCGTAATCGATTCCCTCCGGCTCGCCAGTCCATAGGTGGAAACGAAGCCCACAATTGCAGCGAGCAAGGTGGCTGGTCCTGCAGTGTCCGAAGGCGGCACGGCATAGAGAATAACAGCCAGGAATACGAGCGAGTCAGCGACCGATTTTCGGCTCTGACTGACTCCGTCAGTGGTAGTGATGGAAACTGTGAAGCGACTTGCCGCGAGAGTTAGGGCAAGCAGCACTAACCAGGACAACAGCCCGGCACTGGTCAGGAATGGCAACCTGATAGTGGATACCAGTGCTGAGCAGAGGAGCAATGCTCCCAGGGCCGAGATGGTGATCAGGAGACCATCGCTCTTCCAGTTCTTTTTTTGGCTCATTGTTTTGGATGCCCTTGTTAGGCAGAATTAGTGCCGTGACCGGTCCACCTTTGTTTGCAGATCGAAAAAGTCGCGACTAGCGGAAAACTTTGGATTGAGGAATTTTGGAGCGTCAAGCCAGGTTGGCTTTGTACCAACACTGTTTGGCACCGCTAAAGATAACCTTTTCATGAGCTTGGAGTCAAGAGATTGCTAGTTCAGGGCAGTATGTCAGTCTGAAGGGGCGGAGGACGGTAAACACTACCGAAACCGAGCGCCGTAGCGCCGGAAGCTAGAGCCGACTTCGCTGGTGAACATAGGAAATACGATGACTCATTAAACAACCAGCTCTTTTTCATAAAGATGGGCAGTATCAGACGTATTACCACAAGTTCTGATTCAACTTGTGGTAGACGCTGGCTGCTGCAATTGGGACGCGAGTTCTGTTGGGTTAGTCGCGGGTGTTTTGCACGTGAAGTGTTCGCAGACATAGGCCGTAGCCCGGTTGTTTAATTGCGGCCGATCACGCAGCAGGGGAATGATCTCGGCCGCCGCTGTATCGCTGGGCGAGGCTTGTGCAACGACTTTATTGGGCAGATATGCCTGCCAAATCTCATCCAGCAGCAATCGCGTTTCCGCAGCCCCGGCGTCCCCGATAATCGCAATCTCCCGGGGCGTTCCTAAATAAAAATCGAGAGCGCATAACAAACGACCAAAGCCGGAGGGGTAACGTTGAATCGTTGCGGCCATCAGTCGAAGAATGGTCGCGGCACGTCTTTGGTAGTCGCTATTATCGGTCAGTAGCCCAATTCTCTGAAGGACCTCAGCCGCGACTGAATTTCCAGACGGCGTTGCGTTGTCGAAAAAGTCTTTGGAGCGAACAATCAAGTCCTCGTGACTTCGTCCGGTGTAGAAAAAACCACCCTCCTCATCGTCCCAAAACTCTTCAATCATCGTGGCAGCTAGGGTGCGGGCTTCTTCAAGCCATTGAAGCTCGCCGCTGGACTCAAACAAAGTCACCAGTCCATCAATGAGAAACGCATAATCTTCGAGGTAGGCGTTGAGCTTTGCCTGGCCGTCTTTGTAAGTTCTCAGAAGCAATCCTTCACGGCGTAATTTCTCGAGCACGAACCGGGCATTCTGTTTTGCGACTGCCAGATAGTCAGGACGGTTAAGAATTGCCGCAGCCTCGGCAAAGCTGGTCAGCATCAAACCATTCCAGGCCGTCAAGACTTTTTCGTCCCGTGCCGGCTTCACCCTCTTTTCCCGCGCTGCAAACAAAATCTTGCGAGATCGCTCGAGCGCCGCGCT
This sequence comes from Pyrinomonadaceae bacterium, assembly GCA_036507195.1. Lineage (GTDB taxonomy): Bacteria > Acidobacteriota > Blastocatellia > Pyrinomonadales > Pyrinomonadaceae > PSRF01. The sequence goes on from DASXQM010000203.1 coordinate 30,981, forward strand.
TAGTTCCCCAACCGTTAAATTCTCCGTCGCCGCGATCTCAGACAACTCTCGCGTGATATTGAGAATATTTTCGTCTTCAAAGTTGCCGGCGCTGGTTATGTTGTAATACGCCGCGAAAAGAGTTGCATCGCGGTCACCGAGAAGTTGTTTGACCTCGTCTAAGCTCCAGACGAAGAACTTGCCTTCGACGCCTTCCGAGTCGGCATCCTGCGTGGAGTAAAAGCCTCCTTCCGGACTGGTCATTTCCCGGACGACGTAATCCAGGATGCCTTCAGCAACCACTCGCGACGCTTTGTCGTGACTCACCTGGTAATAGTGAAGATAAAGACGCGACAGGAGAGCATTGTCGTAGAGCATTTTTTCGAAATGAGGCACGAGCCAATGCGCATCTGTCGAGTAACGATGAAAACCGCCGCCGAGCTGATCGTAGATGCCGCCCTCAGCCATTTTTCGACAAGTGTAGCGAACTATTTCCAGGACTTGCTGCTGACCGGTGCGATAAAAAGTGTGAAGCAGAAACTCCAGAGTCATTGCCGGGGGAAACTTTGGCGCGCCGCCGAAACCACCGTAAGTGGCATCGTAGTTTTTAATGATACCTCGATCAGCAGTGTCCAGCAGCTCAGCGGAAAGCAGTTCGCTTGATTCGAGCGTAGTCGTCGAGCGCTGCAACTCGGTTAGGACTGAGGCGGCAGTTTGCTTAATATCGTCGGGCCGCTTGTGATAAGCGTCTGCAAGGCTGATCAGCACCTGCGGAAAGCCTGGCATGTTATATCGATCCTCTGGAGGGAAGTAAGTGCCTGCATAAAAAGGAACGGCCTCGGGCGTGAGGAAAACGGTCATGGGCCAGCCACCGTGATGCGTCATCATTTGCACGGCATTCATGTAGATGTGGTCCAGGTCTGGTCTTTCTTCGCGGTCGACTTTGATGTTCACGAAGTTTTCGTTCATCAGATCGGCAATCGCCTCGTTCTCAAACGACTCATGCTCCATCACGTGGCACCAGTGGCAGGCCGAGTAGCCAATGCTTAACAGAATGGGTTTTTGCTCGCGCCGAGCAATTTCGAAGGCTTCTGCACCCCAGGGAAACCAATCCACCGGATTATGTGCGTGCTGCAAAAGATAAGGGCTTGTCTCGTTAATCAGGCGGTTTGTATGAGTGTGTTCAGTCACTTAAACTCTCAACTTTTAGGATTTACTGCATTCTACAGAATAACCGACTCACACTACAGAACCGAGCGCGGTAGCGCCGGATGTTAGAGTCTACTTTAGTGTAAAGCCAATTGGGCTGGGCCTATTGCCAAAGTAGCCTCTAGCATCCGGCCGCTACCGCGCTCGGTTCTGTATT
>DASXQM010000204.1:0-20539 GCA_036507195.1 Pyrinomonadaceae bacterium
TGGGTCGACAAATACGGAACGGGGAGCAGTAGCGACCTGGTCCGTGACCGTTACAAAAGAGCTTATTGTTACTGGACCCGGTCGCTACCGCTCCTGGTTCTGTATTTGTTTGGCGCTGCAGCTCGCTTCCTGCTGAAGACATGAGGTCAAAAGAGAATTAAGAGAGACTCCTAGGGTGATGAGCGGCTAGTTTTGAGACTTTCACGCTTCCCAATCATGCTGCCTTACGTTGACCATGGTCGAAGGCACCTGCTTCCCTTCTGAAGGAACCTTCAGCAAAGCCAGTCGTTCGACTACGCGGCCATTGATGAGGTGTTCTTCCACTATCTCCGGAACGTCGCCGGCGCGAACCTGTGCATACCAAATGCCGTCGGGGTAGACCATCACTGCCGCTCCTATCGCGCAAAAGCCAACTGAGCTACATTCGGTAACCAGAATACTTCCCTGCGGGTTCTTCCCCTTTTTCTCCTTGCCGAAAAGCATTTCTCGCGAGAGAAGTTCGCGCTCAAACGCTGCCTTCACTTCCGCACTGTCAACTGCGGAACACGATTTACCTGTGCACACGAAGACGTGATGCCGAATCGGCGCGCTGATAACCGGCGCCAGCCTTTCAAGCGTTTCCGGGTCGGTAATTAGCGGAATGTCAGCCATCTGGACTATCAGACGTTTGTGGAGAACTTTTGCCCGGGCATGTTAGCACAGTAGTAGTCAGGAGCAGGCGGCAGGAGCAGTTGGCAGCTACGCCTCATCCAGACAGAGATCGCCTCCTGCCGTCTGCTCCTGCTTCATGCTCCTATCTTTTGCTAGCTCCGAAAATACAATGTAGAATACGACTCTTAAGGGCGACCGCTCTCACGCACCGCGTCGGGATAGAGCGGTTCGAATCGGTCGCCCGAATTACTGTAAAGCGTAAATTCAACCGCTAATTCTTATGGCGACCGGCCTCGTAATTCACATCTCTTCGGGTAAAGATAAACATACCCAGGTATTGACCGACGAGCATGTTCGCATTGGCAATTGCGAAGATTGCAGTGTGCGCTTGCGTTCCTCGTCTCTGCCTAAGCGCGCGGACAGTGCACCTGTGCTTGAACTGGAGCGGAAGAATGGATCGTACCTGATAACCGGCTTCGACGAATTACTTAACCTCAAGCTGAATGGCAAGCCGCTGGAATTCAACACGGAGATAGAGGACGGTGACGAGGTTCGCATTGATAAATCGCATCTGCTCCTGACGTTTTACCCTATTCGGTCCCTGCCTGCGGTCGTAGGCACATCGGCCCACGAAGCGCACGTGGCGCCTTTCATCGAACAAGCGGCGCTGGAATCAGCAGCCACGGCGCGGCGAGACGATGCCAAAGTGTTTCTGCGGGAGTTTACGAGGGAGTTGGTTAAGGAAATCAATCCGAGTACCAAGCTGATTACCCTGGCCATCGTGGTGGTGCTCGTTGGCGGCAGCCTTTATCTTGGGTTCTCGATGTTCAAGGAACTACAACGCACGCGTGGCCTGATTGTTGATCAAGGCGCCCAGCTTGCGCAGGCCCAAAAGCAAGCTGCGACGATGAACAAAACACTGAACGACATTGGACGTTCGAATAAGGAGATTCGCGACAGTCTATCGCTGGCGGTGAAGCTGCGCAGCGACTTCGGCAGTGGTGTTTGTTTGATCGCGGGCTCGTTCTATTTTGTCGAGTCGGGCACGGGTCGCCCGCTTCGTTATCAGGAAGCACAGATGAACGAAAGCGGCGGCACAGTCCAGAACAGCGGCGAGCCGACAACGTTGACGCCGGAGGGGAAGGCTGCAATCGCTGAGTTTGAATTTGTAGGTACGGGCTTCTATGTGGGCGAGGGATTTGTCATGACTAATCGACACATTGCGCAGCCCTGGCTCGCCGACGATCGCGCGCAGAGTTTAAGTAGTAGCGTCAGAGGACAGCCTCGTCTCCGAAAGCTGAACGCTTATTTTCCCAAGCACGCGCAACCCATACCGCTGAAGTTCAGAGTAGCCGCCGGTCGTGACGATCTTGCTGTCTGTCTACTGGATATCAAAGATTTGCCGATTGACATTCCCCTACTTCCGTTGGAGACGAATCAGGATGCTGTTGCGGTCGGTAAGACCGTGGTAATGATGGGCTATCCGTCGGGACCCGATCGGCTGCTCGCTCTACTTGACGATGCAGAATCTCGCGGCATACAGCAACGCTACACTTCACTCGACGCGCTGCTTGGTTACCTGGCTGAATCTCGGCGGATCCAACCGCTTACGACACAGGGCAATATCACGGACCTTGACGTCAGGCGAATTGCCTATGACGCGCGCACGGCTGAAGGAGGCTCAGGCGCTCCGGTGTTTGGTCCAACGGGTCGCGTCATCGGAGTGAACTTTGCGGTTTTTACCGAAAACCAGGCCTCGAACTTTGCGGTTCCGATTCAATACGGAGTGTCCTTACTTGAACGCGCCGGTTGGAAGTTCCCCCCCGAGAAAGATATTAAGGAAGCGGAAAGCGCAGCCTCTCCAGCGAAATAGGTTGCTCAAGGTTTCGCCTCCGAAGATTAATCCCCTCTCACGCACGGCAACTCCCCAACATTATCTTCGCATCGAAGGTGCGTCTTTCATTTACCTACGAATGGACCAACAGAATTTACAGCGCAATCCGGAGGGATTGTAGATTGTTTTCGGTTTCGTCACTGGATCGGCACAGTACTTGCTAATAGTTTTGCCAGTTTCTTAAGACGTTTCCCAGAATACCAGGGAACGTTGCGATGCTTGCTGTTATCCACGTTTGGACTTGAGTACATCCATAGAGACCGGCGCAGTAAGAGCGCGTCATCAGAAGGGTTTCATAAGGTTGAAAACTATCAAGGGTCACCGGAAGATGCGCCTTCGCCCCGACAGAGCGTCAAGACGTAAAACCAGGGTTCTGGTTTTCCTTCTTTTCGTCCCAGTATTCGCGCCGGTTTCTTTTTTCCCGCGTCGCGTTTCCGCACAAAGCCAAACAGAACCTGCGGGCACTGGTGTTGATAAGATCTTTCGTCTTGAGCGAGTTCCGGTTGACGGCGGCGCCGAACTTATAACCATCCATGCAAGGCTTGACGGCATCGACTCTCCGAAAGACAACGAGTGGGTTCCACTGGTTACGGTGCTGCGCGATACGCTTGGAGACCTAAACCCGGAAAACGACCGGCTTCGCTACGTTTGGCCACTAACCTATACACGCCCATCAGTGGGGCAGCGGCTTTCCGGCGCAATACCCTTCCTATATTCAAGAGTTGGCAACAAAAGCCACTCTTCAGCGAATGCACCCCCGCCCGTCCTCGACCTGGCGGCTACCGATCGCGACGTCTGGAATAAGATATTTTTGACAGCGCTTCAAAGTCTCTTGCTCGATCCCTATGGCACACCTGTAAAGGCTTCGACTCGCTCTTACGAGCACAATATTGCCGCTTATCGTAAGTCCCACGTTATCCGCGCACTCTCGGTACTTTCTCTTTACCAGGCAGTTGAAGGCCCCCCGGCCTTTTCGGATACTGAGCTGGCGGAGATTCAAGCTCGCCTGAGGCTGACTGACAAGACGTTCGGAGGACTGGTTGGGGATCTGAATCTCGAGCGTTACAACGATAGACAGATAACCGCAGGGCGCGATATCCGCGGCCATAACTGGGAGCTGCTGCGTCAGCGCGCGGAAGCTGAATCACTCTTTTTCGAGCCGCTGCAAATGCCGGATGGGAGCATGACGCATGCGTTGCTGTGGGTGGCAAAATCGGAGCTGAAGCCAAACCAGGGTAAACGATATGACCGGCGCTTTCTGAACATCTCGAGTCCCTGGTCCGACAAGCGTCTTCTTACCTGGCAGGGATACAGCGAAAAACGCTTCGTAGATTCTGAGAACATCCCTGTTTCGCCGGAGACGCCGGGAGCGCGCGAGATTGAGATGATTCCGCTGGCTCTTTACGGATTAGACAACCCCAGGATTCCCATGTTGCTTGTGGATTTTCGCGATGGTCTCAATCCGAAGAAGCGCGAGATGTCGCGCCGTGTGTTGCAGGACGTTACGCGAAACATCTTATCGGTTTCGCGTTTTGGCGACCTGCCATATTTCCTCGGCCGCACAATTCTTGATTTCGTGACCGGTAGGCGCGGCATCGATGTTAACCAGCCGTCGCGCCTCTACACGTACTCGCAGCTAAAACTACTTCTTTCGCTCAATCAATCTCTTACTCCTGAATTACGGGAACAGATTGGAAGCCGCCTGGAGAAAGTCTCGCTGAACCCGATGGAAAACGATCTCCAGGCAGAGACCAAACTTGCGAACGAGCAATATGCCGCGTTATTGGCTTACGCAAAGCGGCCTGACGGATTACCGCTGCGGCTCGATCGAGATCGTCGTGTGGAAATGGTTCCGTTGGAGCATGGACGGGCGGAGCAAATACTCTTCCGTGTAGCAAACGTTCTTAGTTTTGGAAAGTACACACACCGCGAGAAAGCTGAACCTGGGATGGAGGCGAGGATCGACGTCGCCCGGCGGCTGGCCTACCACACGCGCTTTCTCCGGGAAGTAGCTAAATCAAGTCCGCAGATTGATGTTGTTTGGAATCTGGACGAGGTAAAGCACTCGCTCCAGTTCATCGTTGATCATGCGACAAACGCCGACGCGAAAACCGCAACTGCGGCGGCGACAATATTCCTGCGTACCCAGGACGGCGAAACGAGGCGCTTTTGCCTGGATGGTTTATCGCGCATGACCAACCCGAAGGCGAGGAGTGAATTGCTTCGTCTGTCCCAACAAAAGGATCTAGATCAGGGCGGCAAGGATTTAATCATTTCCTATCTGAAGACGCCGCGTGAGCCAACCGAACCCCTCGCCGCCTCAAGCGAAAAATCCAACAATACCAGAGTCGATCAGTGATTATGTTGCGACTGGGCCTGAGCATCTCTCTTCCATCTACCCCAGCGTCCCATCCTTTCACTAAGCGATGTTATGGGTATGCCATCGGTCTGCTTGCCGGGCTGCTGCTTTTTCTCATTCCCGCGCCGGCCGCTGGCCAAACCAAGCGTGTCGTCACGCTCCAATGTGACGGCTTGCCTTACGACATTGTCGATCGATTTGTGCATGAGCGCGATCCGCGCACCGGGAAGAGTCAGCTCCCGTGGTTCGACTATATCTTTTATCAGCGGGGCACACGCCTCGCTAACTTTTATGTGCGCGGCATAAGTCTTTCAGCCCCGTCGTGGTCCCTCATTGATACCGGGCAGCACCTGCAAATCAAGGGCAATGTGGAATTCGATCGCTACACACTACAAACTTACGACTATCTCAATTTCGTTCCCTTCTATGTTCAAGCCACTATCAGCAAGCGCGTCGACATGCAGGGCGTTGAAGTGCTCGACGCGATCGGGGTGCCTCTGCTCACCGACGCCTATCCGCACAGCGAACGCCACGCTACCTTTTCCCTTTTTCAACGAGGGCCGAGATATATGACCTTTGGAAAAGCCCTGCAGAATAGTTTCAAGAAGGCCCCGAAGGAATTGTTTGACGAATGGACTATGGATGGACTTGCGCTCAAAGGTTCTGTTCCTGACCAACTAACACGCGAACTGATCCAGGGTTTGGCTGACCCACGCCGTCGCTATCTGGAACTTGTGACAACGGATTTCGATCATATGGCGCACCACAACAACGATCGCGAATCTCATCTCTACGCTCTGAAAGAGCTTGATGCGATGCTTGGTCAAATATGGACTGCGATTCAGAAAAGTCCGCTGGCTTCTGAGACTGCGCTGGTCGTTGTTTCCGATCACGGAATCAATACCGATGAGCGAGTTTACAGCCAGGGTTTTAATCTTGTGAAGCTGCTTGGCAGCGCCGCCGGCGGCGGACACCATGTGGTCACAAAGCGCCGCCTGCTTCTCGATTATGCCATCAAAGGCCTCAATCCTTTTTACCAGGTAATTACTACTACTACGCGCGATTCCTATTACCTCAAGAGTCAGAGTGGCGATTACCCGACAGCTATGCTCGATTTTGACGGAAACGAACGAGCGTCACTTCAGTTGCGGGACTCAACGCTCAACCTGTTGCAAATCATTTTGCAGCAACTCCAGCGTTCCGATCTTTCCTCTTCACTGCGAAAGGCACTAACTGATCAGTTCTTTAAGACTGTGGACGCCTCCCGTCCCGAGTGGCAACGAAACCTCGATGAGCTCAACGAGGAACTTGACGCTCTCCGTCGCAGCATTGAACGACAGCGACAATTGTGCGCAGCGCAGCCGAAGAAGTTTACGCAGGAGGATTCCGATGCTGGTCGGGACGATCAAGCAAAGCGCGTTTGCGCGTGGGCAGACATTTGGATGGGACAGGAGCAAAGCTATGGGGACTATGGGCGAACCCTCGGGAATCTGCTGGCTCTGCGAAAAGAGAACTTCGACGCTGCAAAACTCAGGATCGACGATGTGATTGCGCGACGGGCCATGGGCGAACACAATACCATCCATCAACTTCAGAATTATGTAGCCGGCGTCGCGCCGGGCGGACTGGTTTTGCAGGCCGACGGCTCTCTGGATATGGAACAGAGTTTTGTGCACATCGATTACTTCTCGTTATTGCACAATCTTACAGTACGAAACAATGTGCAAGCGGGGGTAGTCAATCGGCCCGTTGATCTGCTTGCCATCCGAGTAACCCCAGAGCTAGTGAAGCCGTTGGTCAAAGAGGATGGAATAGCGGACGTCATATGGATCAGTGCGGGAGCGGAGCAGCAAGCCTTAATACTTGCGCGTGAAGAAGGTCAGGGGCAGTTAAGCTTTCGTTACGTTCCGATCAGGAATCTGACTCAAGATGAGATGGGTCGCTTAAACTTTGAATATTCGAACTGGCATGCCGGCCTGCCGCTCCAGATTCTGGAGGACCCCCAACTTGAAGTGCCGGACGGGAACCGTGAGGCCTGGCTAAGCAAGTGGCACACCGATCTGGAATGGCTCCATGCGTTGCACAAAACCCACTATTCCAACGGCCTGATTGGACTGCATGAACAGCTCGGTCGTCATTTCATCGCGAGGCTCGCGCTCGATGAGGCAGGCATTTCCGGCGACGAACGCCTGCTACGCCGCCTGCTGCGACGGCAACGCGAGAACCTGGAAGCGGACCTGCTCATCGTAGCCAACGATCACTGGAATTTTGATGTGCGCGGCTTTAATCCCGGCGGCAATCATGGCTCTTTCTTTCGCATCTCAACTCACTCCACCTTCATGTTAGCGGGCGGCGACAAAACCATGATTCCACACGCTCTGGTCATCGAAGAACCGTACGATAGTCTTAGCTTTGTGCCCACGGTACTGGCGTTAACCGGAAATCTACGCGATGATAACAATCCAATTCCGGTTCTCTGGGACAAAGGTTTCCGCCGCTTTCCGGGACGTCCGGTAAAGGAAGTGTTGGCCAAACCAGGAAACCGAGCAATCGTGGTTACGGGAGCAACTGCAACTCCTTGACGACTTCGGAAAACCAGTTGACTGAAGAATGGCCAGAGGATTTTCGCGAGCTGGAAGAATTAGTCGACCAGAGCGAACCTGCTGGTCCCGATAAATCCCGCCGCTCTTTTGTCTGGCTTCAGGCGATTGCCTTCCTGCTGGGACTTGGTCTGCTCGTCTACGTTATCAACCTCGTCGGACTTCAGCCGATCTTCGACGCCCTCATCCGCATCGGGTTTTTTGGCTTCTTAATCCTGCTGGCCATTAGCGGCTCGCGTCACGTTTTCCGCACGCTTGCCATGTCTGCTGCAGTTCCCAAAGAACATCGTCGCTTCAATTTTTTCCAGGCCTTTGCAGTGCGGTTGGGCGGCGAAGCGATAAGTTTTCTCACCTTCACGGGACCGCTGCTGGGCGAAGCGACCAAGGTTGCGCTATTGCGCCGCCGCGTTCCTTTAACCTACGGCGTGCCGGCGCTCGTCGTTGACAACCTTCTCTACAATCTTTCGGTGGTCTTCTTCATTTTGAGCGGCGCGTGCGTAATGTTGTTTGCTTATAACCTGCCGCCGCTCATCTATTACTCGCTAATCGGGATCGCGGTGATTGCGGCGCTGGGGATCGCCGCCGCAGCGCTTGCAGCAAAGCGGCGCCTTATGCTGCTCACCTGGATACTCGATCAAATGGCCAGGCTGCGGCTAAGTCCCAAAGTAATCCTGAAACGCCGGCAGCACATCGCTCACATCGAGTCGAAGGTCTATGATTTCTACAAACATCATCCCGGCGTTTTCTTTGGAATGATTGCCTGTGACCTGCTCGCTCACGTGTCGGGAGCAGTGGAAGTTTACGTAATCTTACGCATGCTTGGTTACTACCCCAATGTCGCGCAGGCCTACATAATCGAGTCGCTGACCAAAGTAATTAATTTTATCTTCGCGTTTGTCCCTGGCACTATTGGCGTCTATGAAGGCAGCACGGGCGTCGTACTCAGGCAGCTCGGATTCACCACGGCCATCGGCGTTACTCTGGGACTCGTGCGCAAAGCCGGCACAGTTTTCTGGACGTCTATCGGACTGTTAATCTTAACCTGGCGGACTTTACCGAATGCGTGGGGCCGGCTACTGGATCGTAGTCCACACTTGCAAAGACTTATGGATAGCCTCGTACTTTCAAACATCGTTCACCGACCGGCGCGCACGGCGGTTAGCATCCTTGGCACGGCGGTGGGGGTGCTGCTGATCGTGTTTACGGTTGGGCTGGCCCACGGTGTTCTGCGCGAACGCGGCCGGCGCGAATCAAATATTGGTGCGGAGATCATGGTTCGCGCGTCTGGTACGCTCGGCTTCGGGGGCACGGCGCCTTTCATGTTGCCGGTCTCACGCGCGGCCGAGATTGCGCGCATCGATGGCGTGCGCGCCGCTACGCCCCTCGGGCAGGCGCTCGATCGCAGTGACGCGGGTTTCGGCTCGCGATTAATCGATGGGATTGAGTTTGACGACTACGCAAAGCTGACCGGGATCTCTGTCAGAGAGGGTGAGAAACTGACAAGCGGCGACCAGGCCATCATCGATCCGGTCTGGCAGCAACAACACAACGCCACGATCGGCTCTACCGTGGAACTCTTTGAGCGGCCCTTCAAGATCGTCGGCGTCTACGAGCCGCCCGGCGGCGGCCGCCTCAAGATTCCGCTCTCAACTATGCAGGACCAGGAAGGCGCTGAAGGCCGCGCTTCCGCAGTCCTCGTTGCCGTTAACAATCCCGCGCAGCAGGACGAGGTCGCGGCGCGCATCAGAGAACATTTCCCTGACGATCAGATCATCTTCACACGCGACCTTCCGGAAATTTACGCCTCCGGGGTGCCGGCTCTGAATGTGTTCATAAAAGTCGTGGTGGGTGTAGCCACTGCGATTAGCATGCTGGTGATTCTGCTAGCCATGTACACAACCGTCACTGAGCGCACGCGCCAGATCGGTATTCTCAAAGCACTGGGAATGTCGAAAACCGGGATCGCCTGGGTCATCGAGCAGGAGGCAATTCTGGTGAGCCTGCTGGGGGTCACAGTAGGCGTAGTCTTCACTTTTGTCGCCCGCTTAGGCGTAATGCGCATGACAACGCTGGTAGTCGAGATTGAGCCGCGTTGGATCGCGATTGCGTTTTTGGTGGGGATTGTCGGCGGCAGCATCGGCGCCCTCTATCCTGCCCTGCGCGCCGCCCGCCAGGATGCGGTTGAAGCGCTGAGCTATGAGTAAAACAAACATTCCTGTCCGTCGGTAGTGACCCAATTTTGAAATTCTCTCTGCAACCTCCGTGTTCTCTGTGTCTCTGTGGTGAGTTTTTGCTGCAATTGTTAACCACAGAGACACAGAGAACACGGAGGTTGCACAGAGAAAAATGAAAATAGGGCACCACCTGTCCGTCACTCCTCTGGATCGCAACGCTGCTGCCTGCTCTGTTCTCTTCACGCTGAAGGCATGACATATAGTATGAGATGGGCCAGCACCTGCCGCGCCTCGCTCTCTGTCAGGGTCACCCGCAAGCGCGCGGGCTTCTTCGCGCGCTCCAGGTTATCCATCCACTCAAAGTCCTGGCGCAGGACTTCCCGGTAAAGAAAAACAAGCGCGCTCAGCGCCTGATTCTGCGTGGAGGCTGCGACTACTTTGTCAACTGCCCGGTGATTCAGAAACTGCTCCATCTCGTGCGCGCCCATCTCCGCCGGGTGCCGCTTCCGATGAAAGAGGATGTGGCGCTTGATCCAGTTGATATAGGTTGTTTCAGTACGAATACTGTAGTGCTTGCGGCGGATGGTTTCGCGCACTTGATCGAGTAGTTTTGGTTTCCGGGGTAAGAGCCCGCGCGTCAGCAAGGGCTTGGGTTTTTGATTGCCAATGGCCATTTGGGGCCTCCATCGGTCAGTGCTTGCCATTTGCCTGGGCAATGCGAGGGAATTATAGATTTAGACCCCAAAGATGTTCTGGTTTTCTGCGACACTAATGGTGTCTACTACAGGTTGCATCGCTGTTGAATTTGATGAACACTCAGAAATGTCACTAGCATTTCTACATCCAGGCGACCTCGCAATCTCTGATTGGCTGGCATTGATTTGGTATTGGTTAGGCATTCCGCTTGTGGTTGTTCTCGGAATCCTCTTGCTGGCTAAGTTTGGTAAGTGGTCGGGGCGGAATGCGAAGGGTCCTTCAAATCGTCCAAAGACTTAACATGGGAGCGCACGCGCTAATCGAACGCGATCCAACAAAGCCTTGCAGCTGACGGCGCGATAGCGTGCTTCTTAAGATGATTCCTCGCGATGTAGCTTGAATGCCTGCGCTCGGCGCCGCGAAGCGCAGCGTTAGGCAGCTTTCTCTTGACGTAACCCTGCAACTCGAATAAAAGCAGGCTACGTTGTGAATGCCTTGCCTGTCTGATCGAGCACGTCTTGAAGGGAGCGTCTCCGATGAAAGAAATCGTTGCTCTCGCCTGCTTATGCTTAATTGCTTTACTGGCGGTGCCTGCCTCTCAACAAAAAAGAGATACGCGCCGGAAGGAACTTCCTAAAAAGAGCTATGAGTGCCCGCCTGAGAAGCCTGCCACTCCTGATGATTACGTCATCAAATTTAATCAGATGAGAAGCTTCTACGACGTCCCGGGGGAGTTCGGTCACATAATGGTAGGCAAGGATCACGGCTTTAAGTCCCTGTCATTCATCGTCACCGAAACGCATCCGGGTGGCGGGCCGCCCCTGTACACGCACGAAACTGAAGAGGCGCATGTGCTGCTTGAGGGTCAGGCTAAATACTGGATAGAGAATCCCGGCACGCACGAAAGGCGGGTGTTTACGGTTCGAGCGCCTTACATCACCAGAATACCGGCTGGCTTTCAGCACACGTTCATTAACGCCGGAAACAAGATATTCAACTTAGTCGCCGTCTTCCCTGACGATAAGCTAACCTATAACGAAATAGGTAAAAACCCGCTGGTGAAGAAGTAGTGCTATTTCGACGCTGCCTAACAAAGCCTTGCAGCTGACGGCGCGATAGCATGCTTCTCAAGTAGTCTCTTTCATTTCAGCTTGAATGCTGATCGCGCGCCGCAGCTGAAGGCCAGCGGTTATGAACTCCCTCGGCTTTAGAGGTGCAATCATGAGGAACGGTTACTTAGCCATCTTGATTTTCTGTTTGTTGTTAGTTTCGCTTCCAACCGGATCCTCTGGGATCACAAGAACGAAGCCGCCATCGATCGATACACCACCAGCTGAGAAATTTGATGAATATGGCTTCATCTCGCTGGCTAAAGAAAAGCGTCGCCTGGACAGATTTGCCCGAGAATTGCAGCGGAGAATTGCCGCAACTTCTCAAATTCTAGTTTATGGCCGAGATCAAGCGGAGGTGGACGCTCGGGTTCGTCGCATCAGAAATTATTTGGTCAAGAAGCGCGGAATAAACCCATACCGAGTCCTACCCGAAGGCCAAGCTTGTAGACCAGAGTTTAAGACTGAGCTTTGGATCGTTCCTCCAGGCGCAACTGCTCCGGCTCATGCCGATGGGGCAAAGCTAAGTCCTTGTAAGATGAAACCGAGTAAATCAGCGCTTCGAGTGACAGGCGTTATGAATGCAGACCGCGCATAACAAAGCCTTGCAGCTGACGGCGCGACAGCATTTTTCTCAAGTGGCCTTTTTCCTTCAGCTTGAATGCTGATCGCGCGCCGCAGCTGAAGGCCATCGTTAGATTGCTCTCGTTTTGGAACGGCGTAAAATTCAGGAGATTGAAAATGCGGAAGGTAACCTTCCATGTTGCCAACAGTCTCGATAATTACATCGCCCGCAATGATGGCGCGGTTGATTGGATTCTTGGAGGTGAGGAAGCAGCTTCGGGGATGGCAGAGTTTTGGAAGACCATTGACACTGTCGTAGTCGGGCGTAAAACTTACGAGCCTGTCTTGAAAAGCGGAAAGCCTTTTCCGACCTTTGCGGGCGTGAAGAATTATGTTTTGTCGCGCACGTTGAAAGAAAGTCCTGATAAGAACGTGAAAATCATACGTGAGGATGTTGTCGAGTTTGTTCGTAAATTGAAAACGGAAGAGGGCAAAGACATCTTTGTCATGGGTGGTGGCTTGTTGGCGAAACCGCTGTTCGAGGCAAACTTGATTGATGAAGTCGGAGCGAACATTCATCCGATATTGCTTGGTTCAGGTATTCCGCTCTTTTACGAAATGAGTCGGCAGATTGATTTAGAATTGATTGAATGCAAACCCTTCAAAAACGGTTGTGTGTCGGTTTCATATCGGGTGAAAAGTTGAAGCGTATAAATTTACGGATTGTTTGCAAATCATCAGTGAACGGTCGGGGAGATAGGTGACAAAAAAGTCCGGGGACATAGGTTACAGTTTTTGTTTTTTCTTATGGCGCCAGAGGCTGCTGTAAGCATCTTCAATACGCATCTGTTCTTCGCTGAGTCGGCCTAGTTTGAGAGGCCCAAAATACACGTTCCAAATTCCGTTGTCGATCTCCTCTAAGCCGACATACTCGCCGGCGCAGGTAATGCTGACGTTGACCCAGGCACAGTTCCAGCGAATACCCCCATTGTGGCTAACGTAGCGAGTTTCAAAATGGGTTGGGTATTCAAGCGGCGGCAGCTTGGCAGGGTAGGGGCGAGGGGATGATTGATAGAGTGCTGCTGGGGTTTCGAGTGCGAGCGCTTCGTGCGGCCGCTCATTATTGAACTCAAGGCGAAAGCGGTTGAAGGTCCGCTGTTGGGTGCGGGAGTTAGCTGCCGGTGGTCGGGTGGCCTCAGCCTTTAAAGTGCGATGCATTCTTTCATGTCTGCCGTTCTGTTGTGGTTTGCCTGGTTGGATCAGTTCGGGGAGAATCCCCAGGCGAATAAACCAGGCGGAGAGAGTTGAGAGGCGGGCCAGAGAAACAGTGGCAAAGGGTACGCCGTTGTCGGTGCGAATTCGCTGGGGCAGACCAAACTCTTGGAAAAGCCTGCGAAAAACGGGCTTGGCATCAGCGCAGGAGGTGGTGAGCAGAGCCTGACAGCCAAGCAAGTAGCGAGAGAAACCGTCCGCGACCGTGAGCGGATAACAATAGAGGCCATCGCGAGTTTTGAAGTGGCCTTTGAAATCAGCGCTCCAGATCTGGTTGGGCACAGTAATGATGGAAGTGGGTTTGCCGGGATGGCCGATGAGCCGGCGGCGGCGCGGCTTCTTGATCAGGTGGTGGCGGGAGAGGATCTCGCAGACAGTTGTTTCCGAGGGCCAGGCAGAGTTAGGTTGGCGGTCGGACAGGATCTTGAGTAACTTCTTGGCGCCCCAGGTGGGATGATGACCACGGGCTGCAAGAATCGCTTCGACAAGTTTGGGCGGCGTCTGGTGGGGACAAACGTGCGGGCGTCTGGAACGGTCGACAAGGCCGGAAGGACCTTCCTCGAGATAACGGTCAATCCACTTGTATGCCGTTTTTCGACTGATGTTGTATTGGCGACTGAGCTCAGAAATCGAGAGCATGTGTCTTAGGTAGTCAGCGACAAATTGAGTCTTAAGGTCCATCGGTGATGAATCACTCCAAGGCATCGGGCACCTCCTTTAGGCGGTGCCAATATGCCGGAAAAGTGTTACCCATGTACCCGGACTATTCTGTTACCTATGTACCTGGACTGTACCCGCCCGCCTAACAAGCGCTTGCAGCGGACCGGAATGAGCGTGCCTCTCATCGACAACTTGCCGCTAGCGCAGTTGTCGCCCGGCCGCTGAAGCGCAGCGTTCGGCGGCTCGCAAGTAGCTAACCAATGAAACGATTACAGCGCAGAGATGTGACGGGCGAGCGCGTTACCGTTGGCGATATCGTCCGTATAATCGGCGTTCCCGATCTTGCTGGCATGTCGCCAGAATGCCGCGCGGAGTCTCTTCCCGTTTTTGAGCATCTGCTTGGGAAGTACAAGCGAGTTGAGGAGTTTGATGAGTTCGGCATGGCGTGGCTTACATTCAAGATCCGCAAAGGCCCTCACTCAGGTTACCATTCGGTTGGGATCGAGCCATACTTGCTAAGGTTGCGCCGGGTCACCAGGCCGTGATCCTCCGTTGGTCGCCGCCGAACAAAGCCTTGCAGCTGCCAGCGCGATAGCACGTTTCTCAAGTAACTTTTCTCCTTCAGCCTGGATGCTGATCGCGCGCCGCAGCTGAAGGCCAGCGTTATGCTGCTGATACCGTTGATTTAGGAGTGTGGACACGAACATGAAAATGTTTATAACGGCAGTTGCGTTTTGTTTTGTCACTTTTGTCTCCAGTGCCGCTGTCTTTCCTTCGTCACAGTTTCGTGGAACGGATGAGCATACGGAATGGATTGCGAAGTGCCTCAAAGAAATCGAAAGCGTCAAGGTTGGCATGACGAGGGGCGAGCTTCTGAGGGTGTTCAAAGAAGAAGGCGGTATCTCAACGAGGAAATGGCGGCGTTACGCTTATCGTGATTGCCCGTATATCAAAGTTGCCGTCGAGTTCGAGCCGGTCGGTGATCCGGAGAATAAGGTAAGTCAAAGCCCAAAAGATACGATCATCAAAATCTCCAAACCGTTCCTTGAGTGGTCGATCGTGGATTGAAGTTGTTGAGTAAGATGTCCTCGGTTTCGCGCAGCATAACAAGCGCTTGCAGCTGACGGCGCGATAGCATCTTCTTCAAGTAGTCTGATTCCCTTTCGGCTGCTGCTTACCGCGCGCCGCCGCTGAAGCGTCAACGTTGGGTGCCAGGGGTGAATATAATGATTGCATTCGAAATAATAGTTAACGGCACCAAGCTGTGTAATGCCGGGATTGAAGGACTGGGAGTGCTAAGCGCCATTTTGTCGTGGGCTCATCGAGTGCCGGAACCTGAAGCAGAGTTGAACCTACTGTATCCACCTGATGAGCTACTTCTCGAGGTCGGGGGCCTTAAAAGTGCGCGCGCCGATGAGCCTGGTCGGCATATGTCGTGGCTAAGTAAGCATCTGCAGGTTGGCGACGCGATTGTCATCAATATCAAGAGCTTGGAAGCAGTCGATCCACCAGAGAAGCTCGTCCCAGAGGATCCACCGGAAGTTGTTAGAGAAGCCAAACGGCGCTACTTCGAGGAATTACAGAAGGAGTTCGGTGAATAGAATCCTTCGCCTGGCGCCCAACAAGCGCTTGCAGCGGAACCGGAATCAGCGTGCCTATCGTCGACAACTTGCCGCTAGCACAGTTGTCGTCCGGCCGCTGAAGCTCACGTTCGACATCTTCTTGTCGCGAAAGGTTCGAAAGATCATGGATGAGATGAAATTGAGAAAAGCTCTTGCGATACTTCAATCCCTCGCTGATGAACTACCACCCAATGGCGATATAGAAGAGAAGTACGTGAATATTTATCATCAGACGCTCACCGACATAGAGAGCGAAACGGGACAGGACCTTAGTTATTTTTCTATCCCACCAACAGAGCTGGAGCGACACATAACTAGCATCCCCGGCCCTCGAATTGGTCGGCATGGAGGAGGCGAGCCCACTTATAGTCGAGTGCGTTATTGTGACAGAGCCAGATTTTTCATTGGCTTCAAAGGTGCGATCAACTTCATCAATTCTTTCATGCAGGGTTCTGGTAGAAATCCGATTGGATTTACTCACTCGGGATAGTTTTATCATTGTTTCTTGTCTCTGATCGCGATGTCGAACAAAGCCTTCCAGCTGACGGCGCGATAGCATTTTTCTCAAGTAGCCTTTTCACATCAGCTTGGATGCTGATCGCGCGCCGCAGCTGAAGGCCATCGTTCGATGCCTTCGCGTGTGGCAGATCTGATAAGAAATGCAGTTTATTGAAAAGAACTCTTTCAACGTGCGATCCGCCATTTACCGCTTGGAGAAAGATGGTGAGGGTCTTGAGTTTATCCTTTTCCCGATGATTCATGTCGGCTCCAAAGAGTTCTATGACGAGGTGAGTTATAGGTTGGCGAAATGTGACTTGGTTCTTGCAGAAGGCGTTGATTCGAAGAAAGCTAATCTTCTTACTCGTTCCTATCGAATCGTGAAAAAGATTAGGCGCATGGATTTGGTGACGCAGCAAGAAGGAATGAAAGTCGCCAGTTTCCGTGACAAACTTATGAATGCGGATATGGAAGGGCGCGCCTTTGACGAGCAGTGGTCTTCTCTTCCGCTAGCCCTAAAGGCGCAAATATTTTTCCTAATGCCGGTTTATGTAATCTATCTCTTTCTGTTTGGAACGAGAGAAACAATTGCGGAAAATATCGCGGT
Organism: Pyrinomonadaceae bacterium; assembly: GCA_036507195.1. Lineage (GTDB taxonomy): Bacteria > Acidobacteriota > Blastocatellia > Pyrinomonadales > Pyrinomonadaceae > PSRF01. Next base: position 16,707 of record DASXQM010000204.1, read on the forward strand.
TGAGGACTTGCCCTCGTCTAACGAGATTCTTTTGCAGGACGATGATTTTGATAAGCTGGATGCTCTCATAATTGATGAGCGAGATCGAAGATTGATTCGTAATATCGCAAGCCTTCATGAAGCGAACGGGCAAGATAAAAAGACAGTTGGCATTGTGTTTGGAGCCAAGCACATGCGTAACGTCACCAGCTTTTTGCTTCATAAGTTGAAATATAGGATTGCCAAGGCGGAGTGGGTCACAGTCTTTGATTTATGAAGCGGCGGCATCGAACAAAGCCTTGCAGCTGACGGCGCGGTAGCATGTTTCTTAAGAAGCCCTTTTTCCTTCAGCTTGAAAGCTGATCGCGCGCCGCAGCTGAAGGCCAACGTTGGGCGTTTCGTCTTTGGCGATGGGCGGTAATGAAAGAACCAATATATTGGAAAGCGGCTGAGAGTGACGGTACAGAGAAAGTGCCGCGATCGAGCACGCTACCGGGATGGCTTGAAGTCACTGCTTGCATTCTATTTTTGATTATCTCGTTTCTTATTTGGCTATCGGTTGAGTCAACTTTCGGCAAAATCGTCTACTACGTTTTGTTGTTACTCCCAAATTACGCTTGCGGTGAGTATTTAGGCAGCAAGCTATTCTCTAAAGAGTCGGGCTTGAGCATCTCGAATAGTGGCTTTTCACTCCGGAGGATCCTCCTTGGTGTTTTCTTTGTGTTTGGGTTCTTTGGCCTTGTGTATGGGATAACGCTCATCATGCGCCGGTTATTATCTGCGTGAGTTAAAGAATTGTGGAACGGGGAACTCTTCCCGCCATGACACGCCCAACAAAGCCTTGCAGCTGACGGCGCGATAGCATGCTTCTCAAGTAAGTCTTTTCCTTCAGCTTGAACGCTGCTCGCGCGCCGCAGCTGAAGGCCATCGTTCGGCTGCTTGCAAGCGACATGTCACGAGGGCTGAAATCAATGCTGCATAGAATAATCTGGATCGCTTTGTTGATTGCGCTTGTTGTTCTGGATGGATCAGCATTCGGTTCTTCTGGACGCGATCCCGTGTCTGCCACTTCCGCTGGCATTTCTCAGTTGGTTGAAAATCGTAATGGGCAAGTATCCTGCTGGGGTGTTGTAGTTCAGCTGAGTAACATGACGTTCAAGAGAAGCATCGCTGCCAGTCAGATTAGGATAGTTGAGGCTAAGCATGGCCATAATCTGACAGATATCATGGTATGGAGTGTTGGAAAAAAGGGAAAGCGTCTTACCATCAGGTTCAAAGAGAATGCCGGTGATTTCGGCACCGGGAATGTGGTGCAAATAGATATTGATCGTTCTGCATTCGTTGGGCCGATTGAATCTGGCAACTTGAAGTTTGAGTGGGCCATCACTACCGACCCTATGTGATTACGTCGCAGCCGAACAATGGCTTGCAGCGGACGCGGCGATAGCATTCTTTTCATGGTATTTCCTGCGACGTAGCTTGCGTGATTTCGCGCCGCGCCGCTGAAGCCAAGCGTTATGTTGCTTCCCCGCATTAGCAAACGACCGATGCTGGCTGTTGGCGTTCTCGTCACGCTTGTCGCGACTGCGAACGGCAAAGACGTATGCGACGCCCACCTCTCACGGATCAAAATGATTCCATTCGAAGGCAATGCTGGCGTCGATGCTCATTACGACGCTCTAAAGGCCGCGGGAAAATCGGCTGTACGTTGTCTTATTGAAAACGTTACGAACACCAGGCCCAAACCTGATCCTCGTTCCATACCCCGTTGGGGCACCGTCGTGACCACGGTCAGCGACACAGCTGTTTTCATGTTAGAAGAAATCACCGGCGTGGAAGTCATAAAAATGCTGCCGCGCAGATACCAACGTCTCTACAAGGAGATCGGTGTATATGCCGAAGAGGAATATCTGCACGACGGCCACAATCATCGTCGTATCTTGCAGCGCAAATTAAGACGTTGGTATTCGACAACGTATTTGCCTTCTCTGCGCAAGGCGCAACATAACAATGGCTTGCAGCGGACGCAGCGATAGCATGCTCTTCATGATGCCTCCTGCGATCGAGCTTGAGCTAGTTCGCGCTGCGCCGCTGAAGCCAAGCGTTGGATTGCTTGATGAAATATCGAACGAGCAAATCAGTCTTGAAATATTTAAGTGTCCTTTTGCTGGCATGTCCATGGTTGCCAACCACCGAGGCCGATGCAACACTCCAGAATCAAACACTTCCAGTTCTCAGTCGTTCAAGTCTTCCGATTCCTCCGCGGCAATACGCTGCCTGGCAACCACCTCAGACTTCTTTACCCCAAACATTCTTGACCGCCACGACCAAATTATTTGAGCAGGGGCTCGCTGACCCTCGTGGTTGTGAATATCGACAAATAGAGATTGTGGTTCATAGCATTTGGGGCGGAGCCGCAATGGTGATGAAGACTCATGCGTGGGTGCTGCCGCGGTCATGGGAAAACAGTCAACGTTTTGTCGTTGCTTGGAACGGTCTCGTCTATCCTGCCTTCTCTGTCGGCGCCAGCGCGAATTTGAAAGAAGATGTACTAGCTGCAATAGAGGCGGACGAAGCGCAATGGACGAAAGCTACCAACACATTTCCTCTCACGCGCTATCGCTTCCGTTTTGCATGGCCGGAGGGACAGGCCGTTTCACACACGTCCTTATTACCGTTAAAGGCATGTCTCTTACTGAGGTTTGGCGAAAACCTTTTGGCCGAGCAGGTATGGTCTGCCTGGACGTCACACATGGATCCAAAAGTAAACGATGATGCCTTACATCTGTATGACCCTTACGTCATGTTGGCAGGAGACTGGCTTTGGGCGCGGTTTGAGCGAAGCTTATGTTCGCACATCCGCCGCGACGATCGGATGGCTCTGGATGACATTCGCTTTCTTAACTTAGTTCGTAACAGCATCGCGGCGGCGATAGCTGAGCGCTCGTCTTTTTGGCCAGCCGCATACAAGGGTGATAGCTACCTAAAGCGCTTTTATTTTGCCTTTCTGGAGCCAGTTCCTCTTTTGCTTGCTGATCAGGAACGTCGGTTAAAGGAGGGCCGCATACGAGAGCCGGTGCAAAACATCCTCAGCAGGTATCAAGAGAAGAGTGAGTTGATCGTTGCCTTGATTCACGAGTTGGATGAGGCCACTGCACATCAGCTGGGGCAACCGGGCGGCGTTGACATGAGTGACGACTTAATCGTGCGGGCGTTGATCAAGCAAGGCGATGCGGCAGTTGAGCCATTGCTGATAGTCTTGGAGCAGGACAACCGCCTCACACGGTCGGTCAGTTTCCATCGTGACTTCGGTAAGCAACGCCACATCATCTATGTTTATGAGGCCGCCTACCGTGCATTAGCCGCAATTCTCAAGCTTTCTCAAAATGAATCGATTACAGATTGGGAAGACCTAAGAAAGCCGGGGATGGAGGGGCGAAAAGCTGTAGCCGCCAGATTAAGGACGCGTTGGAATGCAGAAAAAGGAAATCACGCCAAGCGGGGCTGGGGAAGTCTAGGCCTTGAAGTCTCGCAATAGTATGCTGCGCCCGCAATCCAACACGCGCTTGCAGCGGACTCGCCATGAGCGGGCTTCTTTGTTAAGTTGCGTGGGCGAGCCGCTGAAGCGCAACGTTAGGTGGCTACGAACCCTCGCTGTGAACATTCGAATGAGCATCTCAAGACTTATCTTCCGCGGAGCCTTAGGTGGCGTGGTTGGCGGTCCTCTTTTTCTAATCGGTCTTACCCTGCATGACATCTTGAGGCTGGGATACACTCCATATGGCGGCATACTTCAAATCATGGCCCTGCCTTATCTGTTGGGTCTTGGGCTCGTCTTGGGCTCAATTATAGGG
>DASXQM010000205.1:0-16335 GCA_036507195.1 Pyrinomonadaceae bacterium
TCCCACCCACGGCAGTGGGTGGATAGTTCAAGTCCAGCCTCTCCCCGCTAACTTCCGATCACCACAGGCGGGATCTGAACAATCCACCCACTGCCGTGGGTGGGATTTCTGAGTTTTGACACGGGCTCTATGCCCCGCCGACAGCAGCGAGATTATTGCAGGGCTATGCCCTGGTCCGGGCCTAGCCCTTCGGATTGGCCCCCAAAGGCCGCATCAAGAGCATAGCCCAAAAATGTAAAAGGCACCTCTAGGCGGGGCATAGCCACCGCCTCACATCCGGCGGCAAAGCCGAAGCCGTACCAACGGGAGATTTTTAGGGCAAAGCTGACAACATCCACAAAAACACTTCCGGGTTTAAGTTGAGCGTAGTATCCGGTCGCTACCGCTCGCGGTTCTGTATGGGTTATTTCAAAGTAGGTTGAATCTGACATGGCTGTTCAGGAAACACTTGCCGAACTAGTTGCCATCGACTCCGTCTCATCGCGGTCGAATTCAACGATCGTCGATTATCTCTCGCAGCGCTGCGAGGCGATTGGTCTGCGCGTCAAGCCCTTTCCTTACACGGATGAAAGTGGTGTCGAAAAAATAAACTTGATCGCTCTCGCAGGCGTGGAGTTTGCTGAAGGGCCGCCGAAAGTTGAGCTGGCACTCGTAGGTCACACCGACACTGTCCCTTACGATCCTCGCTGGAACGAAGCTCTCCGTCTTACCGAACGCGAAGCAAAACTTTACGGTCGCGGCGCGTGTGACACCAAAGCATTTATCGCCGCAACTCTTGCGGCAATCGAAACGGTTGAATTGAAAAACCTGCGCCGGGCGGTAGCGCTGATCTTTACCGCAGACGAAGAGATTGGGTTGATAGGTGCAAAGCGGTTGGCTGAAGCGCGCGCCATTCAGTCGCGCTATGCGATCGTCGGCGAGCCTACCTCGCTGCGGCCCATGCGCGCCGGCAAGGGTTACTGCCTCGCAGAAGTAACGATTAAAGGTCGCGAAGCTCACAGTGCTTATCCCGCTTTGGGAGCCTCAGCAATCTTTCGCGCGGCAGGGCTCCTGGCGCGAATTGAAAACCTTGCCGCTGAGCTCCAAAACTACAAGCACGCTGCGTTTGATCCGCCCTTCACCACTCTCAATGTCGGTCTAATCAAGGGCGGGACGGCAAAAAACGTAATCCCGGGCGAGTGTCGTTTTACGCTTGAATGGCGTCCGGTGCCGGGACAGGATCTGGACAGCCTGCTTAATCTGGTTTTCGCAGCAATCGAAGAAGAGAAAATGCGCGATCCCGAATTCGTCTGCGACGTCGATGCGGCGCGCGCCGATGAGGGCTTCGAAACAGCACCCGACTCAAGACTAGTCACGATGCTGGAAGAGTTATCCGGCCACCAGGCGGGAACTGTGGCCTTCGGCACTGAAGCGGCTCAAATGACCCAGCTGGGCGCCGAAGCGGTTGTGCTGGGCCCGGGCGACATTCGCGTCGCTCATCGAACTGGCGAGTTTGTCCCCTTAGCCGAACTTGAAACTTGTGTGAAGATTCTGCGGCAGGCAATCGAGCGCCTTTGCCTGTGAACTAGCCTTATCTGCCCTGCCGGGCAACTATCCCGCCTGAAATACATCGAAAAGCTGATACTTCCGTTATCCCGTGGGTACGACTATCATAAGTGGTGATCTTATTCCCAGGCTGCCAATCCAGTAATAATATGAATAGTAAGTTAATAAAGGTCTTATTGTTGGTTATAGTTCTCTGCCCATCGCTCGCTAGAGCACAGTCGCAATCCTCGCCGCTGACCAGCCGCGACGTTGTGGCCCTCGTTTACCAGTTGCCAAAGCACCCGGAACTCCGCGATGAAATCGTCGAAGAGATCCGGAAACGCGGCATCGGTTTTCCGCTTACCGACGGCATGCGTTCGCTGGTGGCGAGCAAGAGTGGGAGCGACGCCTTGCTGCGCCGCACGCTCGAAGAAGCTGAACGCAGAAGAGTGAATCCCACGGCTTCAGCAAGGCCGCCTGATGCGGAAGCCAATGAACTCTTAGACCACACTCGCGCAGCCACACTTGCGGCAGCGGCTGCAATGCCAGACTTTATAGTAAAGCAACTGATCAAGCGCTCGGTGGCGTACGGCACGACCAGCAATTGGCTGCCTCAGGACAATCTCACGATCGCAGTCGCCTATCGGGCCAACGTAGGTGAGCAATACAAAGTGCTGGCCGTAAATGGCATGCCGCTGAGCCAGGAAGTAAAAGAAAGCAGAGACTACACCAAAGACGTTGCGCCTGGTGCGACGTCCAGTGGCGTTGAATACATTTCCGCGGTAGCCGATGTTTTTAAGCCGGAGTCAAAAACTGAATTCAGGCTGGCTGATACTGACTTGATCCAGGGTCGCCGCACATTGGTTTTTGAGTATCAAATCGAAAAGCCTTTTTCACACCTGAACTTGAGCGTCAATGATGGTCTTTCCGGCAGTGGCTCTTCTGTTGCAACGGTGGGCTCGCGCGGACGTGTTTGGATCGATCGAGAAACCAATCGGGTGTTGCGCTTCGAACAGATTGCCACGGAAATACCAGGTGACTTTCCGATCACAGCAGCCAGCAGTGTCATCGACTACGACTGGGTGTCTATTAACGAAAACAAGTACCTGCTCCCCACTCATTCAGAGATTTTGCTCACCACCGTAAGCGGGAGCAGGTCGCAGCAGAGCCGAAACGAAATTCGCTTCCGTGGTTACCAGAAATTTGGCGCGGAGCTTAAGGTGATCGATGAGATCGATGAAAAAGATTTCCCGCCGGAGAAGCCTGAGAAGCCATAGCGTACTACACAGAGAGAATGCGACTAGAAACCATTCGGCGCAGCAGAAAGAGCTCCTTTCGTTCACTTGTTTTCGTTCTCGGTGACTCTGTGTCTCTGTGGCTTGCTCCCAGGCTCATAGCGGTAGTTCTGTTTGCAAGCTTCCTCGAAACGAGCGTTCCCATTGCTCTCGCTCAGTCAAAGCCTGACAAAAACTATCTCGTATATGTCTTGTCGGAAGCTGCCGACACGATTTCCTTGCTTCGTTTCGGACCGAGTGGCGCGCGTCTCGAGCGCGAAGTGCCCACCGGAGACATGCCCATCGATATCGATGGGCCACACGGAATTGCCATCTCTCACGACAAGCAGTTTTACTACGTTTCGCTTGCCCACGGACGGCCATTTGGCTCGGTTTGGAAATATTCGACCAAAGACGATCGGGTCGTTGGCCAAACAACGCTCGGCTTGTTCCCTGCTACGATGGACCTCTCGGCGGACGGCAGCCTGCTTTGGGTTGTGAATTTCAATTTGCACGGCGACATGGTGCCTTCGTCAGTGTCCGTGGTCGCAACCGAGCCTATGCTCGAGGTAGCGCGCATTACAACGTGCGCGATGCCGCATGGTTCGCGCCTGAATCCTCAGGGGACGAAACATTATTCAGCCTGCATGATGGATGACATGCTGGTGGAGATCGACACGCAGACGTTGAAAGTCTCGCGGCACTTCCTGCTAACAAAAGGCCGCGAGATGGGTATGAACGGCGCGCCAGTAACGCCTGGTACGAAGACGGCCGCGATGAGCGGAATGAAGTCCGGCCCGTCAAACTCCTCACGCGCGCAGCCTGCGGGCCGTGGCCAACACATGGACATGGGCGGTCATGGAATGGAGCCACCGAAACCCGGCGACCTTTCCTGTTCGCCTACCTGGGCCCAGCCGTCGGTGACGGGTTCGTCCATTTTCGTCGCCTGTAATAAGTCGAGCGAGATTGTTGAAGTAGACGCGGCGGGGTGGAAAGTGAAGCGCCGCATCCCGGCGCGCCCCGGAGTTTACAATCTCGCGGTTACTAAAGATGGCACGCGTTTGCTAACGACTAACAAGCGCGATCAGTCGGTGTCGGTCATTGACCTGAAAAGCGGTCAGGAACTGGGGCGGATTCCGACGCGACGAAAAGTGCTACACGGCGTGGTTGTTTCCCCGGACGATCGTTATGCGTTTGTTTCGGTAGAGGGTGTCGGTTCGGAACCAGGCACAGTAGAAATAATCGATCTCACGGCTCTCAAGATCGTTGCGAGCCTGGATGTCCCGGAGGAAGCTGCGGGAATAGATTTCTTTCGCACGGAACCGGCGAAGTAGTAGACCACGCCCGGATAGCAACGCAAAATCAGAACCGGGAGCGGTAGCGACTGGCCAGACACTCACCGCGGATAACCTGACTTTCGATTGTTGTTTGGCCGGGTTGATAAACCTCTGATCGCTACGACTCCGGTCTTAGGTTCTTGTTGAGCCTCCGGCCGGTCGCTTCCGGTTTCGTATTTGTGCATCAGCGATGCCAGAGTTCTGCTTACGCGGCTTTGTCTTCAGCAGGAAGCGAGCTGCAGCGCCAAACAAATACAGAACCAGGAGCGGTAGCGACCGGGTCTAGTAACAATAAGCTCATTTGTAATGGTCACGGACCAGGTCGCTACCGCTCCCCGTTCCGTATTCGTCGACCCACGATGCTGAGCGTCGCGGAACGGACCCAATCGCTACCGCGTCCGGTTCTGATATTGGAATGTTCACATCTGTAGACACACTACTATCCGTTTGTGTCCAGCTGTCTACACGAAAGGCCTCTTGCAATCCCCCGATCCCACTGTGACCCACCAACTGGTTGACCCTGATTCGCCGAGGCATGAACATTGCTTAAGCCTGGGGTAACTCCGAGTACCTGGATTTAAGGAGAACCTCCCAACATGAAACCGAGAATACTTATCGTTGACGACGATGAATCCATCACGCAACAGCTTTTTTGGACGCTTAGCGACGACTACGACGTCGTAACGGCAAATGATATGCAGACGGCAGTGCGGCGTGCAACGGTTTACGAGCCCGCCGTTTCTATCCTGGATCTGCATTTGCCGCCCGAAGTCGATTCGCCCGAAGTCGGTCTGCGGATTCTCGAATACCTGAAAGCGCATCTTCCGGAATCGAAGGTTCTGGTCATGACTTCGGCTAGCGGCATTGAAACTCGCAATGCGTGCTACGCAGTTGGCGCCGATGAGTTTCTCGACAAGCCCTTCGATACGGAAAAGCTACTGGCGACGATGCGTCGAATGGCGCCGCGCTCGCTGGATATTGTATGAATCCGATCACCTCCTCCCAAAGTCCCTGTTGACCATGCAGACGGTTAGTACTACCTCCGGACCGGGCACCCCAGCCAGGCAGCCCGGCTGGTGGTAGCGTGCGAAGCTTCGCTGTTGATTACGCTCCCGCTACCGAAGGTTCAATCCGGAGCCTCCTATTACTGACTTCTCACTCTCGGTCTGCGATAATAACAACCTCGCGATTTTCCAAAGTCCAATATTGCAACCTGGCCGCTTTTGTTTTTAAGTTGAATACTTTTTCTTATTAGTGATCGATGAGCGAAGCGAGTGACATAGTAAGCGGGGTAAATGAACTTCCACTCTTTCCCCTGTCCGTAGTCTTATTTCCCGGTGTTCCTCTACCGTTGCACATATTTGAACCGCGCTACCGGCAGATGCTGGATGATATTCGCGCCGGCAACAATCTGTTCGGACTTTCCTATTTTGACTCCTCCAGCTCGGAGCAAGAGTTTCCCTCGGTAGGTAGTATCGGCTGCGTAGCAAAAGTGACTGACACGCAGGCTTTTCCTGACGGGCGCTCAAACATTCTGACCGTCGGTGTAATTAGATATCGGATTGAGGAGTATGTGGAGCGAGGGGATCCATACCTCGTGGCACGGGTCAGCTACTTTGAAGACGAAACTGATGATAGCGAAGCGGTGGGCGAGAATTCGCGCGAGGTTGCTGAAACCTTCACCCGCATTGCGCGCGCAGTGCGCACTATAAATGACGAGCGCGCGAACTTGCCGGATATCGCCGACACTGAGCCGCAACGCCTTTCTTTCCTGGTGGCAGCGGCAATGGAAGTGGATACAGACGTAAAGCAGGAGCTGCTGGAGCTGCGCATTACTTCGGAGCGCTTGCGACGGTTGCGCGACATGCTCGCGCGAGCTGTCGCCGGTTACGAGGAGCGGGCGCGAGTTCACGAGCTGGCGAAGGGCAATGGGCATAGTGGCAAGAGAATTGAAATTGAGTGATCGGGAGACTGAACAAGTTTCACGAGAAGGCTGAATATGAAGCCAGGCAACAGATTTTCCATTTATCATTTTTCATTTGTCATCGCCTCAGCCTGTCGTTTAGAAAGCGGACTTGTCCGCCTCGCGCGGCGGGGCACAAGTGCCCTATCTAAACGGCGTGTGGGAAGTTTTTTGGACGATGAGAAATGGCAAATGGAAAATGAGAAATGGAAAATCTGAGAAAGAAAGCTACGTACTGATGAAGTACGTTTCGGGGTACGTTGATTTTGGCGCAGAAGAAGAACAACGAAATAGCCGTCAAGTTACTTTTTTTTGGTGCGGCAAGGGATGCCGTAGGCCGGAGTGAAATCGACTTCAGCTTGAAAGGAAACCCGACTGCCGCTAATGCCTTCGCGCAAGTGCTGGAAGAGTTTCCCGACCTGCGTCGCTTTGGGCGCTCGCTGCTGCTTGCTGTGAACCAGGAATATGCCTCCGCAGATCGTGAGGTACAAGATGGCGATGAGTTGGCTTTGTTTCCGCCGGTGAGTGGTGGATCCGATGTGGAATCGGAGACACGGAGACACGGGGACGCGGACACTGGGACTGCTGGCGGGCGGGGTCCCCAGACGGGCAGCCCGGCTGGGGTGGTCGACTCGCCCGCCGCAACGCTGAACGCCACTGAGGCAGACAAGAAAACTCGCGACTTCTTCGAACTAACCACCAACGCGATCGACGTGGGAGCAGTCGCCCGCAGAGTTGTCCTGCCTGAATGCGGCGCCACGGTGACCCTGGACGGATACGCTCGTGAGTGGACGCGCGGTCGGCGGACGCTTCATCTGATCTATGACGCTTACGAGCCGATGGCCCTGCGCGAACTAGAACGACTCGGACACGACGCTCACCAGCGCTTCGAGATCGCTCATATCGGGATAGTTCACCGGACGGGTCGGGTGGAAATTGGTGAGACGAGTGTCGTTATCGCCGTCAGCGCGCCGCACCGGCGCGCGGCATTTGAGGCCTGCGAGTGGGCCATCCGCGAACTCAAGCGCACTGTCCCAATTTGGAAAAAAGAGATTTTCGAAGATGGTGAAGTTTGGGTCGAAGGCGAAGATAACCGTGATTCACTGGTGCAAACCTAGTGGATTCTATTGGCTATTAAGATATTCGTTTATCCTTCGACTTCTACCTCATCCGCCGCTGCTTCAACGAGCGAAGCACTCGTTACTCGATCGCCCTCGTCAGTTTTGATTAGCCTGACACCCTGAGCGCTGCGGCCAGTCTTGCGGATCTGTCCCGCCTCCAAACGAATTAGCTTGGCCTGTTGGGTGATGATCATGATCTCCGAGTCGGCGTCAACCGGGAATACAGCAACCACCTTCCCCGTCTTCTCAGTGGTTTTCATGTTGATAACGCCTTTGCCGCCGCGCGACTGCAAACGATAGGTGGTGATGGGTGTCTGCTTTCCATATCCCTGCTCTGAAACTGACAGCATCTTCTCCGAGTCATCGGCAGAGACAGGGCAAACTGAAACGACATAATCGTCCGCCCGCAGGGCAATACCACGGACACCCCTGGTCGCACGGCCCATCGCCCGCACGTTCTTCTCGTCAAAACGAATTGCCAACCCATTGTGAGTGGCGATAAAGATTCGTTTGGTGCCATCGGTTAAGACAACATCCAGCAACTGGTCACCTTCATCGACATTGATGGCGATGATTCCGTTTGAGCGGATGTTCTGGAAATCAGCGAGTGACGTCTTCTTAATCACGCCCTTGCGCGTGACCATCAGCACATATCGGCCCGCGGCAAAATCGCGCACCGGCACAACGCCCGCAAGTTTGCGATCTGACGGGATGTTAATCAGGTTCACTACCGCCTTGCCGCGTGCCGAGGCGGCGGCATCAGGGACCTCATGGACTTTCAATTTGTAGACCATGCCGTCGTCCGTAAAGATCATGATGTAGGCGTGTGTGGAAGCGATGAACAGATGCTCGACGTAATCGCTGCCCTTAGCGGCGGCGCCAAATCGTCCCTTGCCGCCCCGGCCCTGACGCTGGTAGGTCGTAATCGGCGTGCGCTTGATATAACCGCTATTTGTAACGGTGATTGCGACATCTTCATCGGCAATCAAATCCTCGATTGAGAACTCAACGCCCTCATCAATGATCTCGGTCCGGCGCTTGTCGCCAAATTCTTTCTTAACCTCTTCGAGTTCATTTCCGATTACGCGTCGCAGTGACTTCTCATTCGACAGAATCTCTTCCAGTTCCGCGATGAGCTTGATGATTCCTTCATACTCATCGGTAATCTTCTGGCGCTCCAGGGCCGACAGGCGGCGCAACTGGAGATCGAGAATCGCCTGCGCCTGTATCTCGGAAAACCCAAGCCGCTCCATCGTCTTTTGTAGTTTTCCTAAATATGTCTTGAGCGTCGTATCCGCAGGCACTCCCTTCCATGTTTTCACCTCGCTCATAGTCATGGTCTGGGCCGTGAGCCATTGCCGCGCTTCGTCCACTGAGCGCGAGTTGCGAATCAGGGTGACAATGAAATCCAGCGCGTCGATCGCCTTGGTCAAACCTTCCAGAATGTGCGCCCGCGCCCTGGCTTTTCGTAACTCGTATTCCGTTCGCCGCCGCACCACTTCGCGACGAAAGTCGATGAAGCACTCCAGCATCTGCTTCAGGTTCAGGACGCGAGGTTGGCCGTTTACGATTGCCAGGTTGATGACGCCAAACGACGACTGCATCGGCGTAAGCTTGTACAGCTTATTGAGGACCACTTGCGGCACCGCGTCCCGTTTGAGTTCCACCACTATGCGCATCCCGGTGCGGTCCGACTCGTCGCGCAGGTCAGAAACTCCATCGAGCTTTTTCTCATTGATTAGCTCAGCAATGCGCTCGATCAAACGTGCTTTGTTTACCTGGAACGGTATTTCAGTGATCACAATCGCGTCGCGCTCCTGGTTGCCGCGGCCAATGCGATCGATCCCAGCGCGCGCGCGCATCTGTATTATTCCGCGACCGTAACGGTAGGAGTTTTTGAGTTCCTCCCTGCCATAGATGAAGCCGCCGGTGGGGAAATCAGGACCGGTTACGATTTTCATGAGTTCTTCGACGTCGATATCCGAATCGCGCAGCAGGGCGATCGTGGCATCGACTATTTCGGTGAGGTTATGGGGCGGGATCTTCGTTGCCATCCCTACCGCAATTCCATCCGAGCCGTTGATCAGCAGGTTTGGAATGCGCGTTGGCATCACTTTCGGCTCACTGAGAGACTCATCATAGTTTGGCTGAAAATCGACCGTCTCTTTTTCCAGGTCCGCAAGCATTACATTCGCAACGCGAGCCATGCGTATTTCCGTATAGCGCATCGCCGCGGCTGCGTCCCCATCCACCGAACCGAAGTTCCCCTGGCCGTCGATTAACGGGTAGCGCATGGAAAAATCCTGCGCGAGACGAACTATCGTGTCGTAAACCGCTGTATCGCCATGCGGATGGTATTTACCAATTACATCACCGACGATGCGTGCGCTCTTCTTGTAAGGCTTATTGTAAGTATTGCCGAGTTCATGCATTGCCCACAGCACGCGGCGGTGAACAGGCTTGAGTCCGTCGCGGACGTCGGGCAAAGCGCGCCCGATGATCACTGACATTGCGTAATCGAGATACGAACGTCGCATCTCATCTTCGATATTTATATGATTCCGTTCAGAAGTTGTTTCCATCCCGTTGACCTTTCCAGTACAATCCGCCCGCAGTTGGCCTTGCTGTTAAACTTTGCGCGCCGGCGCGCGCCGGACAATTTTCACCATGCATTTGCTCGCGATAGAGTGGTCTTGAAGTGAGCTTCTTCGCGCCGGATTCAGGCACCCAAAAGGGTCGCGCGACGGGCAACTCAAAGGGCTCGAAAAGTAAGGGTTATTTTAGCCTGAAGATGAGGTCTTTGGCAAACGGATAAGTCTCGAAAACCCTAGTAAAATCAATGCCTTCGGCCGCAAACCAGCTTTCGGAAATTGCCTTTGCGCCCGCCGGTCGGAGCCACTAATAGTTTCAGCGGAAATCTGTGGCGCACGACCTCCGATCTTCTCATGTCTGAACCGCAAAACTGGAAGCGTATTCGCGAGCGATTAAAACTCAAGTTACCCGTTCGTGTACGATGTCGCGAGGCGGCTGGCGTAGAGTGGACTGAAATCACCCGCCTCACCGACGTTACCCCTTTTGGCGCCGGCTTCCCGCTGAAACGACCGATCGAAAAAGGGCGCCTGCTGCATATGACCATTCCAATGCCGCGGCAGTTGCGAGTATTCGATCACGTCGAAGACCAGTACAAAGTTTGGGCACTGGTGCGCTATATGAAAGCGGCGCCCTTGCCAGGTAGTACGACCCTTGTCTTCGACGTTGGCGTTGCCTTTATAGGTAAACATCCGCCGCGCAGTTATGAAGAAAATCCGTCGACGCGCTATGAAGGGGGGCGCCAAACGCCTGGGGATCTGGATGCAATTTCAGAGTGGTCGCCGACGGAGTTGGTTTCATCCGATAAGCGGGCTCCCACGCGTCACAGTATTCCCGTAGATATGTTGGTTGAAAGTTTCAACGAAGAGGGAGAAGTCGAATTGAGTGAGCGGACAGTAACGGAAAACATTAGCGAAACGGGAGCTTCAATTTTTACGACACTTTCTTTGCCTGTAGGTCGATTCATCCGATTGTCCAGCGAGCAATTCAAGCTGTCGGTCTACGCCGCAATACGTGGGCAAAGTATGGGATCGGACGGCGTGTCACGCCTTCATGTGGAATTCGTCGATCGTCAGTGGCCGCTTTAATTGGAACATCTGCCGGCCTAGCCATTTCGAGCTAAGGTTCTTCAGTAACGAAGACTTTCGATTCTGTCTTGGTTACCTCCCCAAAACATTTGAGTAATTCAGAAACACGATCCAACGAGAACCCTGCTACGGGATCGAAGCGCGTGGAAACGACGCTACCGCAATGGTGCATCAATCTCATGCGACCTGTAGTGCGCTTCGGCAGTCGTGTCTTTTGGCGACTGGAACATAAAGGCATAGAAAACATTCCTGCGAATAAGGGGCTAATCATAGCCGCGAATCATCAGAGTTACGGGGATCCTTTTTGGTTGGCAATACCAGTAAAGCGGCCTATTCGCTTCCTCGCCTGGAGCGAGGCGTTTTCCTGGCCCTTGATTGGCAAGGTCATCAGGTTGCTGGGTGCCTGGCCGCTTCAGGTAGAGGGGAACCCTGAGGCAATTCGTCGCTCCTTAACGTGGCTCCGCGATTCCGGCGTAGTTGTAATTTTTCCGGAAGGCGGGCGCGGGTTGCCTGATGGTTCCATGGTGCGCATGAAGGGTGGCGCCGTGCGAATGGCCTTAGAGGCCGGAGTGCCGATTCTTCCGGTAACAATTCGCGGAGCCAATCGCGTTTGGCCAACTAATAGATTGTTACCGAGACCAGGAAGGGTTGAAATTACCTATCATCCGGTCTTCTACGTGGAGCAGCGACCGGGAGAAGAAATACGCGCTTGCGCTCGCCGCGAGACGGACCGACTGGCTAAGATCATAGGATCGGCTCTCCAGCCCTCACGGTCTGCTTGAGTAGCTTGGATTACAAACTAGCTGGATCCCAGCACCCGCATCATGGCGTTGTGAATAAGGCCATTGCTGGCAAGCACCCTTGGTGTGTAGATATCCAACGCTCCGTCGCTGAAATCCGTTACCCGTCCGCCGGCCTCTTCAATCAGAAGGACACCAGCTGCCACATCCCAGGGGTTGAGGCCATCTTCCCAAAAGCCATCGAAACGCCCGCAAGCGATATACGCGAGATCAATTGCTGCCGAGCCGTCGCGTCTGACCGCCTGGGCCTCCATCGTGAAATTTGTGAAGTGGCGGGCAAAGTCAGGTCGCTCACGAACGTTGTAAGGAAAGCCGGTACACAGCATCGCGCTGTTTAGATCGTCCACTGTAGAGACGCGCATGCGGCGCTCGTTCAGGGTGGCGCCCCGACCCCGTTCAGCGGCAAACATCTCGTCGCGCGTGGGATCGTAAATCGCAGCGATTTCGATTGCACCCGCGCGCTCAAGAGCAATGGAAACGCAGAAGCAGGGATAGCCGTGAGCATAGTTCGTCGTGCCGTCAAGCGGGTCGATGATCCACTTCCAATCGCTAGTTCCCGCGACCATCTCAAAACCTTCTGTTACGCCCGATTCTTCGGCGAGAATTGCATGACGTGGGTAGTGAGACTTGATCCGTTCGATGATCAGCTTCTCCGCCGCCAGGTCGGCCTCGGTAACCAGATCGATGTCACCTTTGTTTGACACCTGCAGGGCCCGTCCCAAACGATCGGCAAGAATAGCGCCGGCGTCGCGCGCTGTTTGAATAGCAAAGTTAAGCAATCGGAACTCTCTTCTTTGTATAATTGTTTGATTAGCTTGCACAGGATATATCAAGAGTTGCCAGGCCTGCGAATACAACTCCCAAGTGAAGACCTTGTATTTGACATAAGGATTGCGCGCGTTATGCTGGCTGCAAAAGATTTCAGAGATGCTTCGGCCGCCGGGAAACTTTCAAGGAGAGGACTCACATGAAAAGAGCCATTTCCGTCGTGCTTGGTGCGGTCATGTTCCTCGCTTCGGCCGGTTCGGCATTCGCGTGGGGCGACGATGGCCACCAAACAGTCGGCAAAATCGCTTCACTGCGCATCAAGCGGCATACTGCTCAAAGGATCGCGCAGATTTTGAAGCCGGGAGAAACGCTCGCCACTATCGCGACCTGGGCCGACACGGTGAAGGATCGCATGGGCAAGACTGACACCGACGAGGACACGAATGCGTTTCTACAGGACATTGCGCATAACGAGAAAAACCGCGAGTGGCATTACGACGACCTGCCGCTCAACTGCAAAAACTACCAAACCTGCACCGGCTTCACTCCCGACAACGACATTGTTCACATGCTCAATGTTTGTATTGGCACGCTGCAAGGGCATCCCGATCCAAATCATCCTCTCAGCCAACGCAATGCGCTGAAATTGTTAGTTCACTTTCTGGGCGATATTCACCAACCGCTTCACGTTGGCTGTGGATTTATCGATGTCAACGGTGCCAACGGTCTGATAGAGATTGTCGGAGATCCGGCCGTAGTTAAACAGAAGAACCTCCCGAGCGATAAAGGCGCCAACGATCTGATTATCGATAATGACCGGAAGAATCTCCACTCCTTCTGGGACTTTACTTTGGTTACTTCCTTGATGAATGTGATTGGTCAGGAGATTACATCCGACACGCTGGGCACGTTTCTAAAGCAGAATGTAAGACCAAAAGCGAGTTGGAACCCGCACGGCCCGGTTGACACCTGGGCGGCTCAATGGGCCAGCGAGTCCCTCTATCTATCGCGCGATCATACCTACAAGTCAGTACGGATCATTGGTAAGCGAACGATTCCGGTTCTCAGCCGTGGCCAACCGGTCTTGCGCGACGGTCAGCCCGTGATGCAGACCGTTTACGACATAACGCGACCGAGCAACTATGAAACGCTCAATCGTGAACTGGTGCGTGAGCAGCTTGCGAAGAGTGGCTATCGGCTGGCGAGATTGCTCGATGCAATTTATTCGCAGTGAGCGACAGCAATCAGTAAACTCAGTTATCAGTAACCCGGCTCCGAATTCAGTCTTTGAAGTCGCTACCTACTCATAGTTGACCGCAGTCTGATTGCTTGTTTACTGTTTGCTGATTACTATTACGATGGATAAGATCAATCTCAAACAAAAGCTTTCACTAATCAACGACCACTGGAACCCTCGCATCATCGGCGAGCTAAACGGGCAATACCTCAAGCTGGTTAAGTTTAAAGGGCCGTTTACCTGGCATCATCACGAAACCGAAGACGAGATGTTTCTGGTTGTAAAAGGAAGATTTCGGATGGAGTTTCGCGAAAACGGTAGCGACCCATCTCAACCCGGTAGGCAGCGAGAAGTCTGGCTGGAGGAAGGCGAGTTCATAATCGTTCCTCGAGGAGTAGAGCACCGGCCGGTTGCCGACGAAGAGGCCGAGGTGCTGCTTTTCGAACCCGCCTCTACACTGAATACCGGAAATGTGCAGGATGAGTTCACTGTCCCAAAACTCGAGCGGCTATAAACTGCTGTCGGGAACGACCCGTCTTGTGTGAAGATATGCAAAACTCTGAACGGAGGCTTAGGCTGTGAAAAAAATTTCCAATCCCCTCATTGTGGTTCTTATTGTGATTGCGACGGCCGCGGTAAACACCCAGGCGCAAAATGCGCTGGGCCAAACCAGCGCCGCTGGGCCACAATTAGCCGCAACAAGTTCCGCTGCGGTGACCACTGGTATCCCCACAACCTCGCCGGCAACTCAGGCTGTTATCAATTCCCTGTCGAGCCTGCCAGAGGCTGATACCCTGATTTACATCAACCCGCAGCGAATTCTGAACGAGGCTCTACCAAAGCTCCTGCCCGCAAAAGAAGTCGAAGGCATGCGAAAGGGTTTCGAAGAAGCCAGAAAAAATGCCGGTATAGATCCGACAAAGATCGACTACATCGTGTTGGCTGTGCGTTTCAAAAAGCCAACCGCAGATCTCCATTTCCAGGCGCCGGAATTCATGGTTGTGGCCAGTGGAGATTTCAGCGCCGACTCGCTCCTGGGCCTGGCACGAATGGCTTCGCAGGGAAAGCTGCGCGATGAGAAGTATGGCGATAAGACGCTTGGGTTAATGACAATTGATCCGATAGTGAAAGAGGCCGAAAAGAATCCCTTTCTGAAGGCTTTTTCCGAGGCTGGCATAGTCTCACTTAACGGCAATACGATCGCTGCCGGCACGCCGGGATACTTAAGGGCCGCCATCGATGCGGGCTCAGGCAAGGACCGCATCAATACAGCGACTCTGAATTCTCTGGTGCGCGATACAAACGCGCTCATAAGCATGGCGGGTAAGCCTTGGCAATCGTTTGCGAAGAGCTTCGGCATGCTGGGCACAGAAGCGACTGCGCGCGCGCCGCGTTGCGAATCCAACATCGGCGACTTCTATGCAGCGCTGACGATGGACGCGACAAACTTCATGATTCGCGGCGTAAGCAATGCGGACAATCCCGACACCGCCAAGATAATCGCCAACTTGTATTCGGGCCTTTTGCAATATGCCACCAGCTCGATTCCCGACCCGTCCGCGCAGTCGTTATTAAAGGGTCTGGCTATCGCAGCGGAAGGCGATGAGGTGCTGCTGCGCGCCGATTTTCCGCAGCAAATGGTGATCGATCTGATTCAGCAGAAAATGAAGCCTAAGCCTATTGAGGCTAAAGCCGAAGAGCCGCCAGTGAAACCCGTCGTGAAGAGGCGGAGAGCAAGACGCCGGCATTGAGCTGAGGTTCAAAAAGTGGATCCGATGTCTTCAGCGGTTGCCGTGCTGACCGCGATGATCACGCCGGCGGTTTTGATTTCGGCTTGCGGCAGCATGATCCTCTCCACGTCGTCCCGGCTTGGCCGTGTGGTTGATCGGGTACGCGGGTTGTCAGACAAACTGGAAGAGCTTGCCGAAAAGTATACCGATGAAACTAAAGAACGGCAGGGCGTCATCTTCGCGCAGTTGGACAAACTGACCAGTCGGGCGCGCATCCTGCAACGCTCGATGGTGGCGTTTTACCTCGCTACCGGAATGTTTGTAGCCACCAGCGTGGCCATCGGCGTAGTTGCCGTCATACCGAGCAGTCCGCGTTACAACCTGGTGCCTGTGCTGGTTGGCCTGGGAGGAGCGTGTTTTCTTTTTTATGGCAGCATGCTGTTGATTTTTGAAGCGCGGCTTGCGCTCAGCACTATCCATGCGGAGATGGATTTCATCTGGCGCCAAAGCACCAGGGTTGCTCCCGCGGATCTGGTGGAAACGCACAAGCCGCATTTTGTACACTTTCGCAGTCACAAGTAAGAGTCGAGGTCAGATCTGTATCGGAACCGAGAGCGGTAGCGACCGGCCAGAACGCTCGACTCGAGTGTCACGATCTTCTGTTGCTTCGGCGGATGTGGACGATCCGTCCTTACTATTAGTGGAGCATTGGGCTGGTTAGTTGAGCATCAGGCCGGTCGCTACCGCTCTTCTTAGAAACTGACGTGTAAGTCGTTGATTCTATTACAGGCGAAAAGTTTCATTTCGTTATCTGCTTGTCGCAGACGAGCAAAGCTACTCGGTACTGTATTTGTGCTTCGCTGCAGCTCGCTCCCGGCTGAAGACAAAGCCGAGTAAGCAAAAC
>DASXQM010000206.1:0-17536 GCA_036507195.1 Pyrinomonadaceae bacterium
TTGTTGCCTGACGCTCCCGTAAGTTTTAAAAAGGAAGATAACGACTGGGTGACTGTAACTTGCGATAAGACACGCTTCAAGATGGTGGGTGTCGCGCGCGATGCGTTTCCGGAAGTGCCGTCCTTCAAGTCGGCGCCGACAAAGATTTCCGCCGGCGTCATCAAGGCGTTTGTTGATAGAACAATTTTTGCAATTACGCAGGAGGAGTCGCGTTACACGCTTTCCGGGGCTAAGTTTATTTTGGATGATACGGGCGCCAAGATGGTCACCACAGATGGTCATCGGCTGGCTTATGTAGAGAGAAAAGGTGTAACCAAAAACGGTAGCAGCGAAGCCATCGACACCCTAATTCCCCGAAAAACCTTAGCAGAACTGACAAAACTTACGGCCGGTTATGAAGGTGACATTAGTTTGGGTATGGACGGCAACCACATATTCTTCGAGGTTGGTCCACGCCTCTTGATTTCGCGTATGCTCTATGGCCAGTTTCCCAATTACGACATGGTGATGCCCAAGAACATTGACAAGTCGATTCAGTTTGACAGCGCGCTTTTGAATTTGGCGATTAGGCGCGTGGCGCTGATGGCTGATGAGCGCTCGCATGCGATCCGTTTTCATCTTGAGCCCAATCAGTTAGTTATCAGTGCTCAAAACGCGGAAGAGGGCGAAGCGCGCGAAACAGTTCAGACAGACTACAGCGGTGAGGAGATAGATATTGGCTTCAACGCTCAATATCTCCAGGACTTCCTAAACGTGATTGGAGACAGCGCCGTGGCTTTCGAGTTCAAAGATGGGAACTCACAAGCCCAGCTTCGACCAGCAGAAGGTGGTGAGTATGAATACAAGTACGTTGTAATGCCGATGCGTCTCTGAAACGCTCTAACGGTGTGTAGTTGTTATTATTATCAACATGGGAGCGCTCATTCTTGTTCACCAAGAAGAGCGCTTTCTGTTTTTCGGAACGGCATCTGATCTCAAGTCGATATGCTAAAATCTCAGGATGATCCTCGACGCTCTGGAAGTAAATAATTTTAGAAATCTTAGCGGCAAAATCTTTTGGGGACCAGGCCTGAATATAATCCACGGTAACAACGGCCAGGGCAAAACCAACTGGCTCGAAGCCATCTACACACTCTCCAGAACCAAATCTTTTCGCACGCAACGTCTCCAGGAATCGATCCGATTTGGGGAAAAGACCGCGTCCATCGAAGGCCAGGTTTCAACCGGGGAAGATCTCCACAGAGACTTGCGAGTAACACTGAAAGAAAATACCAAGTCGATTTGGGTCAACGGCAAGCGGGAACAACTCGCGAGGTATCTCGGACTGCTCCAGGTGTTTGCTTTTACCGCGGACCAGCTGGAGGTGGTGCGGGGAATGCCGGAAGCGAGAAGACATTTCATTGATCGCGGGATCGCTTCATTGAGACCCGCCTACGTGCAGACAGTCTCCGACTACAACAAGGTAATCAAGCAGAAGAACCGTATTCTCCAGGATTCATCCGAGCTTGAGCGTCGTCTGTCGGAAACCGAAAACCTAATCGCGGCCTGGAATGAACAAGTCGTAACTCTCGGAACCGAGATTCATAAAGCTCGGATCGAGTATACCGAGCGACTAAACAGCGCGCTCGAGCGGACATTGTTTGAGCCGGCAGAGCTTCAGATTCGCTATTCTTCCTCGCTGGAAAGCAAAGGCGACCTGAATGATTACGAAGCCCTTTTGAGACAACGCTTGCAGCTGCGGCTGCCGGCAGAAGTGGCGGCCGGGCGGGCCTTAATAGGGCCGCACCGAGACGATCTTGGCGTTCAGCTGGGCGGGCGAGAAATGCGCGTCTACAGCAGTTCCGGGCAGCAGCGTAGTGCATTGTTACTATTAGACTTAGCGGCAATTTCAGTGTATAATTCCTGGCATGACGATTATCCGCTTTTCCTGGTTGACGATGTCGATGCGGAGTTGGATGAAAAAAGGATAAAACGTCTTTTGGAGTATCTTGAAGGCCGCACTCAGACATTCATTACCACCTCGAAAAGAAGCCACGTCGAAGGGTACCTTTCTAAAGCAAACGTACACGAGATTGTGCAAGGCGAGAGCGTATCGCCCGCAGTGAAAGAGAACACTTTTTCAGTGGCAGCGGCGGTGGTGGAGAGTGCCCAGTAAGATTGACCAGGAGTGTAAGGAAGACAGAAAGCGAGCTTAAAAGAAACACTTTTATTCGTCGAGCAATTAAGGAGAACGTATTGGCGACACTGGGAACAACAATTACAGGCAAGACACACCAGGCTTACGACTCGTCATCTATCGCGGTTCTGGAAGGTAGGGAGGCCGTGCGCAAGCGGCCTGCTATGTATATCGGCTCGACCGGAGAGTTGGGTCTTCACCATCTGGTTTACGAGATCGTGGACAACTCTATAGATGAGGCCCTGGCAGGATATTGCGATACCGTGGAAGTTACGATCCATCTGGACGACTCGATCACTGTGATCGATAACGGTCGCGGCATTCCGGTCGACGAAATGAAGAAAGAGAAGAAATCGGCTGCGGAAGTGGTCATGACGAAACTCCACGCCGGCGGAAAGTTTGACTCCAACGCTTACAAGGTTTCCGGTGGTCTGCACGGTGTCGGAGTGTCCGTCGTCAATTTTCTTTCCGAGACTTTGCACCTTGAAATTTGGCGCGACTCAAAGACCTACGAGCAAGACTATGTGCGAGGAATTGCCGTAGCCCGCCTGGAACAAACCGGGAAGACCAGGAAACGCGGAACGAAGATCACTTTTAAGCCGGACGCTCAAATCTTTGACCACACGGTTTTTAGTTTCGATAAACTCTCAGAGCGCCTGAGAGAAAAAGCCTTTCTCAACAAAGGCATTCGCATCACCATCAAAGATGAACGCGAAGAACCAGAGCGCTCGCACGAGTTTTACTACAAAGGCGGCATCGCCGAGTTTGTCAAACATCTTAATAAGAACAAGACGACGCTTCACGATAAACCGCTCTACTTTGAGAAAGAAGCCGACGCCTTATCGATTGAAGTAGCAATCCAATACAACGATGGCTACGACGAAAAGGTCTACTCCTTCGCCAACAACATCAACACGGTGGACGGTGGAACGCATCTGTCGGGATTTCGCTCGGCGTTTACAAGAACCATCAATGCTTACGCGCAGTCGTCGGGCCTGGCGAAAAACTTCAAGGGCTCGCTCTCCGGCGATGACGTCCGGGAGGGCTTGGTTGCGGTGATCTCGGTGAAGTTGCCGCAACCTCAGTTTGAAGGACAGACGAAAGGCAAACTCAATTCTGATGTGAAGGGCGCCGTCGAGTCGTTCTTAAACGAGCGGCTGACTGAATACCTGGAACAGAACCCCACAGTCGCGCGCAAGATAGTCGGCAAATCAGTCGACGCGGCCCGGGCCCGTGAAGCTGCCAGAAAAGCCAGGGAAATCGTGCGCAAGGGAGCGCTAAGCGGGTCGATGTTGCCCGGAAAGCTCGCGGACTGTCAGGAAAAGGATCCGGCAAATTCAGAGATTTACATTGTTGAGGGCGACTCGGCAGGTGGGTCGGCAAAGCAGGGGCGCGATCGTAAGAACCAGGCGATACTCCCGCTGAAGGGCAAAATTCTGAATGTGGAGAAAGCGCGCTTTGACAGAATGCTGGGCCATAGCGAAATCAAAGCCCTGATCACAGCGCTCGGAACGGGAATCGGGAAGGAAGATTTTGACGCGAGCAAACTCCGTTACCACAAGATTATTCTGATGACTGACGCCGACGTAGACGGTTCACACATCAGAACGCTGTTACTAACTTTCTTCTATCGCCAAATGGCGGAGTTGATTGAGAGAGGGTATGTATATATCGCGCAGCCGCCTTTGTTTAAGGTCAAACGAGGCAAGAAGGAAGAGTACATAAAAGACGAAGTAGCTATGATCCGCTACCTGATGAGGATGGCCACCGCTGACATGACTGTAAAGGTCGTTGGCGCTAAGAACGAGATTGAAGGAAAAGAACTGGCTCAGTCTCTGGAGAAGATGGTGGATCTCAAAAACTACTCAGAGCGTGCGGCCCGCCGGCTTGGCGGGGATTCTCATTTGCTCGACACCCTGCTTGAAGCTTTCGCCGGCAGGAAAGGAGCGCTGCGCAAAGGGGGCAGGACGCTGCGCACGGTTTTCCAGGACCAGGATCAAATGGCAAAAGTCGAGGGGATCCTGGCAGCTGCAGGCTATAAGACGGATCTGACAGAGGACGAAGAGCACGGTCTCTGGAAGATTCAAACCATCACCAACGCCGGTCTCAACCTGGCGATCGATTGGAACTTTGCCAGCTTCGTCGAATTTCAAAAAGCAGTCGACTTATTCAAGAATTTGGAAGACACACTCGCCGCGCCCTTCATCATCGGTGAGAATGGCGCTAGTGAAGAGATACCTACTCGCGATGCCTTATTGGAAAAAGTGCTGGCCGCGGCCAAGAAGGATTTATCGATCCAGCGCTACAAGGGTCTTGGGGAAATGAACCCGGAGCAACTCTGGGAAACAACGATGGATCCCGACAAGCGAACTCTGCTTGAGGTGCGAATCGATGACGTGGTCGAAACCGATCAGATGTTTACGGTCTTAATGGGCGACGCGGTAGAGCCCCGGCGCAAATTCATCGAAGACAACGCATTGGACGTCAGGAATCTCGATGTTTAGTAGGACAGGCAATCCTTCCTGTCCGCGGTTCGGTGGACTCCGCGGATTATCCGAACAACAAGCCGAAGATTTTCCATATTGCATTTAATATTTTTCATTTTCCCAAAAACTCTCTACACGCCGTTTAGAGAGGGCACTTGTGCCCCGCAGCGTCAGGCGGACAAGTCCGCTTTCTAAACGATGGGCTGAGGCGATGGAAAATGAGAAATGACAAATGGAAAATCTCATCTTCTGACGTCCGAGAGCGCCTTTCCCGCACGGACAGACAGGAATGTCTATCCTACCGCTCACGATAACGATCAACGCGGAAACGCGAAAGGTTTAGAGGGTTGCCAGGAGTGATGCCGGCTTTGCGCGCGGCGATGTCCACTTGCTGCCTGGCCGTCTCCACTCCGGTTATATCCGGCAACAACAACCCGCGCAGCTTTCCCGATACATCCTCAACAATCACTCCGTAAATCTTCGGATCGAGATCTGCAAAAGTAGCAGGTTCCGGCGCTCCCAGAATATCAACCGAATAGCGCAACTCAGCAAGTTCGCTGGACGAGACCGGGTCGAATCGCGGATCACGTGTGGCGGCGTTGATTGCATTGGCAATCAGTTCCTCAGCCAGGTTTTGCTTCGCCGGTTCAATCGTCCCAATACAGCCGCGCAGATCGCCAGTGTGAGTTTTAATCGATACAAAGCAGGAGGCGCGTGCAGAGAGAAGGGCGGAAGCTTTGGCCGGCGCGCTGATGGGTTTTCCGGTAAGGACGAAAGTTTCAACCGCCTGGCGAGCGAGGGCGGGTAAGTCTTCGGGCGCCGCGGTTTCCTCTCCAGCATCCTCACTTACTGAAGTTTGATTGCCTGCTTTGCGTTGCGTCGTCGCTTTCATATTGGTCAACTGGGCCACCAGATAGCCAACCCCGAATGGCGCTTCATAATTCAGGACGTCGCAGGCGGGGGTGAGTTCTTCAGTTGCGCCAAGGGCGACAAGCATTGAGCGATAACCACATTCTCCCGCCGTCCGCCGCAGATCGTGATCGATGTCGATGATTCGATTTGGCGAGTTGTCCTCAAGTGCTGCGACGACTTCTTCATCAAAACGGTAGGCAGCAGGGTTATAACCAGCCGGTGCTTCCGGTTTCAGACGGTGACTCAAGTCTCCACTTGCAACAAACGCGACTGATCGCCCGCCCGTATCGATCGCCTTTCGAATGCAATTGCCAAACTTCAAGTGGTCTTCATTGGAGAGGAAGCTGTAACCGAGCGCCACTACTCGACCGCGCCATCCGAAGCGATCGAGAAAATAGAGCGGCACGGCGGTGCCGTGGTCCAGCATATAGTCATCGAGGTTCATGACCTCGTAATCGTATGCCGCAGCGGTGCGCGTTATCGCCTTGAGCAGATCTTCGTCGAGAGGAAATTCAATTCGTGCGTTAGGCGCACGGAAGTTTGCAAAATCTCCGTAGAGTTTAGGGGTGTGATAGGCGACGAAGGCGCGCGTGTCGAGCGGCGCGTGAGGGGAGATGAGCACTACCGTTTCCGCGCCGCTCCGAATAATGCGCCGGGTCAGTTCCGCCATCGCCGCAATTGAGCGGCGCACTTCGGCGCTGGACTGACCACCCACTTCGGGAACCATTATCGGCGGGTGGGGAGCGATGCCTGAGAAAACAATGGCGCTCTCTATGCCCATGGCGTTTCCTATCTGTCCTCCCGCAAGGATGGAAAACCAGGACCGGACAATAGTTGTAAAGCAAACTGTTAGTTTGCGTCGAAGCGCGAGGCTCAACGTCCGTCAAAGACTAATTGTCAGGGAACGGGGTAATTTTACCATGAATTGCGCTTCTGATCGGAAGACTACTAATATGAACGCAAAGCGTTTGCGAGATTAGAAACTAATGAATAGCCAGCACTTTGACGCCTTGATCGTTGGCGCCGGCCCCGCCGGCTCATTCGCTGCAGAGCGGCTGGCGAAAGGCGGCGCTCGCGTAGCGTTGTTCGACGGGCGGCCGGAAGGTGAGCCGAAAGCCTGTGGCGGAGGTGTGACCGCGAAAGCGCTCAAAGCCTGGCCGCATTTGCTGGACGCTGTCGGTCGCACCGTTAATGAGTTGGAAATGTACTCACCCGCGGGCAAGCATCTGCACCTGAAGCTCGACGAACCTTTCGCAATCTATTCGCGCGTTGCTTTTGATTCGTATCTGCGCGACCGGGCAAAGGAAGCCGGCGCGAACGTGTTCTTTGAAAAAATCACTGCGCGAGGGATTACGAGGACAGAGTCAGGATGGACACTTCGCGGCGCCAGCGGCAATGACAAATCAAGGGAACGGCCAGCAGAATGGTCAGGGAAGATTTTGATTGGCGCGGACGGGGCAAACAGCCCCATTGCGAAGAAGCTCGCTGGCCCGCTACAGGCGTCGGACATGGAAATGGCGTTTGGTTATCGGGCGCCATTACCCGCAAGCTTCGAAGCACCTACGGTCGTGTCGTTTCTTCCGGGCTGGGATGGCTACGCTTGGGCATTCCCGCGCCCTGACCACTTATCTTTCGGAATTGCGACTTCACAGGTGTCTTTTGATCATGAGGAACTAGACTCCTTATTGTGGGACTTCCTAATCCGATATTACGAAGGTCGATTGGGCAAGCCGCCACTCCGTGAGCTTACCAGCGACGAGTTGGAAAGAGGAAAAGAAAAGTTCAATGACAGCATCGAACGTTACGCAGCGCGCATTCCAAAATTGCGAGAAGATACACTCGCCCACAGAAGAACCGGATCTTCGGCTTGGGCTCTTCTTGGTGATGCAGCTGGGTTTGCCGACGCCGTGACTGGAGAGGGGATTTATTATGCCCTGCGCTCGGCAGAGTTATTTGCCTCGGCTTATATCGAAGGTTGTCCCGAGAGCTATGAATTTCGATGGCGAAAGGACTTCGGGCGCGATCTAGCCCGAGCGTCTAAGATGCGGAAACGGTTTTACGGAAACTTTGTAGGTGATCGATTTACCGATAGGATGATCCAACTCTCGCTCCGACATCCAGGCATTCGACAAACTCTCATGGACCTGGTTGTTGGAGACTTAGGATACGTCAACCTAAAGCGGAAACTGGTGTGTCGCTTTCTTTTGCCACTCGCTTATTAATGTGGAAGGCCTGTGCCCTTCACGAAGTCCGAAAGACGTCTTCCCAGATCAATAAGCACGGCAAGGAATGACAGCATAGGAATCCCCAGGGAAAACAAGAGTCTCAGAACTGCCTGCGTATCGATTGCGCTTGCTCGGGCTGAAGCTACTTGTTCGTAGACTTTTATCATTTCATTGAGCTTTTTTATTTCGTCTTCCGACGGATGCTCTGGCATTAGCGACTTGCTATCAATTATTTTCTGCAATTGCCCCATCTGTTCCATCTGCTCTGCCTTGAGAATCTTACCAAGTTGGAAGTGGGGATAAATGAATGAATAGAGAACAATGGCCCACGTACCGACCAAGACCGCGCCCGCTATCCCAGCGGCTGAAAACGACTCCCAAGGTTTGAGCCACAGCATTCCGAACATAATGCACGTTCCAATAAAAGCATTCGCAATGGACAATTTCGTAAATACGGAAGAAATCTTCTTTACCCAGGGAGTGTCGGCCGGATACAGCCAAAACATCCTCATCGGAATTTTTCTGATGACTGTGGCCAACCTAGGGATCAAAAGTGCACAGTATCCACCTTGGCCAACCGCCATACCAAAAATTAATATTAGGAAATAGCTGCCAAGGTGAATCTGTATGTGAGGATGTAGCTTATGTAACATCCATACTGCGAGCAGCCCGATTACTAGCACAAAAGGAATCTGAAGTCGCAGACTGAGAAACGATTTCCACCAGTCGCGCATATCCCTGAGAGAGTTGTCATCCTCTGGAGCGGACTGAATCAAGAGGCGGGCAATATTGTTCTTGTCTGAGGACAAGATAGTGTCGTGTAAGCGTTTAACCAGGCTGAGAGAAAAAGCGGTAAGGAAACTCACGAAGAGTGCCGCAAGGTTCCAAATAGAAACAGAATCGTCCCACAGTTTTCCAACAAGAATGGTGAGCGCATACAAAATTCCGACCAGGACGATTGTTGCGATTGTGGTTGATGCAAGCGTGTTTTCCACTTTAAGGATGTCGAGACGAACCTTGCTAAGCACCCAATGAAGAACCCTAATCTCTGTATTAAGTACGGCATTGCATAGAAGTCGTGTTTTAGTGCGCGCAATCCAACGGTGCAGATCTTCTTTGACGGTGAGTTCCGGAGAAGAAAGAGAGGTGTGGGCTTTATCTTGACTCATATAGGGTTAAGGCTGCCCCCATCGCATGGTCCAAAGTGTTTTAAGGTAACTTATCTTTGCCGAAAATCGAGAGCTATGCAAGAGTTTGATCACCGAAACCGAGGATTAATCGTCACCAAGCCAGTCCAGCCAATCTGGTCGCCGGGCAACAGGTTTATGTCGGTCTAAAGAATACTTGCTCGTCGCGCGCTGCGACCGCTCTGATTGAGCAGTAAACGGGGATCTCTATGGATCGTAAACGGATCATTAAAGCACTCTCAAAGCTGAGTATTAAACCAACCGGAGTGAGAACGACGTTCAGCGTGGCCGACGAGCTCGGGCGTGGGGGTAACGGCGCCACTTTCCTCGTGAAATCATCCAAGCAGGAACTCGTAGCGAAGTTTTATGTTCCTCCTGATAGCAGAGACTTGGACCCCTCAGCTTTCAAGCGCTTTGAACGAGAGATGCAGCTTGCAGGTCGCATGAGGCACCCCTACGTAGTTCGAGCCGAGGGACTTGGCACAGCTCAGGTTGGCTCATATCAAATTCCCTTTTATTTGATGCATCGCGCAACTGGAACACTGCGAGGATTAGTTCCTCGTTCTTTTGCCCTTTCTGGCCTACACGAAAGACTGCGAGCGATCATTAGGTCTATGCAAGGAGTGTCCTACTTGCACCATCTTGGCATTGTTCATCGCGACCTAAAGCCTGAAAACATATTACTTTTTAACGGCACACCAAAGATTGCAGATCTTGGCATAGCTCATGTTGCCCCGAGCTTTGCGGACGTGAGCCTTTTAACCCTACCAAAAGAACAATTGATGAATCGCGACTACTATGCTCCGGAGCAAAGGCATGGAGACGCAACTAAGGTTGATCACAAGGTAGACATATACGCACTAGGCTGCATTCTGTACGAAGTCATCACTGGGATCTCCCCAACGCGCCCGAACTTACCACGGCTTGAGGAATTCCATAAGGATTTGGCCCCGCTCGACAATATTATTAAGAGGATGACGGCTCATGCTCCCTCACGTAGATACCAGGACATAGATTCGGCGCTCGACGAACTCTTGTGGTCACTACTCCACATCGGAATACCAACAGCTGGGCCATCGACAGAAGAGGATGACAGGAAAGATTTGCTCAGATTGCTGAAAAGTACTAATGCTGCGAATCAATCGAAAGCTATTGAACCAGCGATGAGGCTCGGTGCCGCGGCCTTGCCACTACTGCATGAGCAGATTGGGAGCCCGCGTTTTGACGTGGCAATTGCTGCCTATCGTATTCTCGGAGAAATTGGCAGTGAAACTTCAGTGCCCTATCTAACTGCGGGTCTCTATCCGAGACGTACGGCAAACAAGCCGAATTTTGTTGCCGGGCAACCTGCCGCTCTGGCATTAAGCAAGTATCCAACTAGCGTAAGGCTCGGCGTACTAGGTTCTCTTCAAGATGTAGTCAGATCTGAGGACGTGGCGCGGCTTG
Organism: Pyrinomonadaceae bacterium; assembly: GCA_036507195.1. Classification (GTDB taxonomy): domain Bacteria; phylum Acidobacteriota; class Blastocatellia; order Pyrinomonadales; family Pyrinomonadaceae; genus PSRF01. The sequence continues at coordinate 10,433 of DASXQM010000206.1, forward strand.
TTGATGACATGGCGCCTGACGAATCGTTTCCGATACTCGCCAAATTGTCGAAGGACAAGAAGTTCTATGAAGATTGGGGCGAGCACGGCGGACTATCCCTAATGTTAAAGATCGACGAGGATAAGAGTTGGCCGCTAGTTGAAGAGATAATGTCAGGTAATGAACGTTTCTATTCGTTCATGGTGTTTCGAGAAATCTATCCTCAGATAAATGCGTTGCACAAACGGCAAATCATAGATTACTACCTCAGCAGGCCTCAGTCTCTGTCGTCGTGGGATTTACCGAAAATACTAGATGCGGTTACCACCGGTCCGTTTCCCGAAGACTACGTGCTTGAAAGTATAAATCGTATTCGCCAAATTTCGGAGAACGTGATCAAACGCTACGCCGAGCGAGAGGAGTTTTTGAAGAGATTTGAGGAAGTCCGGCTAAGACTAATGGCGGCCCTCCCGGGCCGAGCAAGAAAACGCGTGCGTTGAGTCGTAACGAAAGTTGATGATTAAGGGGCCAGCCTAGTGATAATCCATTCGCCGAGATGCGACGGCGCTTTTATGGAAACTTCTGGGGCGCTCCTTTTACGGAAAGAATGATTGAGTTTGCCAAAGGCCATCGAGGGATCAAGAAAGTGCTCGGCGATCTCGTTGCGGGCGAACAGGGTTACGTTGGCCTGAAGAAGAAACTTGCGCGTCGCGCGTTGCGGCCGCTCTGATTTCTACTGGAAGCCGAGAGCCCGGGTACTGCGCGTGTTAATACTGTAGGTTTCAGCGGTCTTTTGATCACTTATTCTTAGAGACGCGCGAAGTCCCGCGTCTGGCACAATGGAAAACATCGTGGCGAGAAAGTTCGCCCAACAGATTTCTGCCTGGCGCGGCTGGGGGCCGGTAATTATCTTGCCGGTCGTGGTTCTGATGTTCACGCCGGCAGAGTGGCCCCGGTGGGTTTTCATGTGGCTGCTCGCCGTAGTGATCTTTGTTGGTTGTAAGTGGTTAACGTGGCGGCGCACTCTGGCCCCGAGCGCACCATGGTGGCAACACGCAGGATATCTGCTTGCCTGGCCTGGGTTGGACGCCGGCGCCTTCCTGAGTTCTAAACGATTGCCTGAGAAAGAGCGTGTGCCGGCCAGAGAATGGGGCCTGGCAATCATAAGACTCCTCATCGGCGTCGCGCTATTTTGCGTGGCCGGTTGGGTTTCCGAGGACCACAAAATCCTCTCTGGCTGGGTCGGGATGGTTGGACTAATCCTGATGCTTCACTTCGGCGCCTTCCATCTACTTAGTTGTGCCTGGAGATCAATAGGCATCGATGCTCGCCCACTCATGAACCGTCCGCTGGCCTCCACGAGCGTTGGTGAGTTTTGGGGCCGGCGATGGAACACAGCCTTTCGAGATTTGACGCACCGCTTTCTCTTCCGTCCGCTAAACTCAAGACTTGGACCACGCCGAGCGATCTTAGCGGGCTTCGTATTTAGTGGCCTCGTCCATGATGTGGTCATTTCAGTTCCAGCAGGCGGTGGATATGGCGGGCCTACGCTCTTCTTTGGAACCCAAGCCATCGCGATGTTCGCCGAACGGTCGCGCGCCGGTCGGGCCATTGGCCTGGGGCACGGATGGCGCGGATGGTTGTTTGCGATGGTCGCTCTGGCTCTGCCAGCATATGGATTATTTCACCCACCGTTTGTCAGGAATATCATTGTGCCGTTCATGCAGGCGTTTGGTGCGCGTTGAGTGTTTTAGGCGGCGCTGAAGAGACGTTGATGCGGGAGTTAATGCCACGATTGATCCTTCTGGCCGGCGCGGGGCAGTTGTGCGTTTTGATCGCATCGGCTCTCGTACCTTTTCAATTGAAATGGAAAACCGAGTTGGCCGTCCTCTCTCGTTTGCATCGCCAGATGTATTGGGTTTATGGCGGTTACGTCGTGCTGGCGATTGCCGCCTTCGGCTTGATCAGTCTTTTCAACGCCGGGGAGTTGGCTGGCGGCAGCCGTCTGGCACGTTGGGTGTGTGGATATAACGCGGTGTTCTGGGGAGTTCGATTGGCGCTGCAATGGGTTTTTGATGTTAAGGAGCAGCTTTCCAATTGGTGGTTAAGGCTGGGCTATTACACGCTGACGATTCTATTTGCTGGCTTCACGCTGATGTATGGCTTTGCTGCCTTGCGACCAATTGAGTAAGGAAACAGAAGTTAGGGGGCCAGGCGGAAATGATGCCAGCTTCCGTCCTGTCGCCGCTCATAGAGAATTCGATCGTGTAAGCGACCCGGTCGTCCTTTCCAAAACTCGATGCGCTCAGGCTGCAGACGATAGCCACCCCAATGCGCGGGACGTTCCACTTCGCGATCGCGGTAAAGTTCCTCTAATTCGCGGGCACGTTGTTGGAGCATGTCTCTGGAGGGAATGACCTCGCTCTGCGGCGAAGCGAGCGCGCCGATCTGGCTTTCGCGCGGCCGCGTTTTGAAATACGTGTCAGACTCGCCAGTCGAAGTTCGTTCCACCTTGCCTTCAACGCGCACCTGCCGCTCGAGTTGCGGCCAGTAAAAAACCAGCGCCGCCTGAGGATTTACATCCAGCTCCCGCGCCTTCATGCTGTTGTAGTTTGTGTAAAAAACAAAGCCGCGTTCATCTGCTCCCTTCAGCAGCACCAGTCGTGCCGACGGTTTTCCCTCCGGCGTTGAGGTTGCCAGCGTCATCGCCTCGGGCAAATGGATACCTGCCGCAATTGCTTCGTCCAACCAACGCTGAAAGAGATGTAGTGGATCACGGTCCACTGTCTTCTCGTCGATTGAATCGGAATTGTACTGATGCTTCGGATCGTTCATAACAACTTCAAACAAGACCCATGAGTCCAGGCCCAGGTTGACATCTTCTCTGTGCAACCTAACTTGTCTTCGTATATGGCTCCAGGCGTACCTTTAGCTCCCTAGGAATCGGTACAGTTTCAAAGGTATCGCGGCGTACGGAGGCAAGCACAAAGTGCGCATGCGCGATCAGCAATTCCTCGCCCTTGCGCCGCACCTCAAAATTCAAATGCATTGACTTGTTGCCAAAGCGGCCGGCATAGACCGACACTTCCAGCAGGTCGTCGAGGCGCGCTGCATGATGGAAATCGCATTCCAGATGAACGCGCGGCAGCCACACGTCGAGCTCGTCAAACATGACGCTATAAGGCAAACCAACGGCACGAAAAAGTTCCGTCTCGGCGAACTCAAAGAAGCGTATGTAGGCGCCGTAGAAAATTATGCCCGCCGCATCTACGTCGCCCCAGCGCACGCGCTCTTCGATTGTGTATTTCCTGGGAGCTGGCATCCTGTCTAACTAATCAACGTCCCGGAGAGCCGAATGTGTGAGAACTTAGCGACCCCAAAGAGACAGCTCAAACCCGCCAATTTGCAGGTTGGGAAGGGTGGCTCGCCCCCGCTCTGGCACCAACGGCGCGACTGGTTATTCAGCTTTAAAGTTACAGTCCGAGCGCTCCCGCCCGAGAGCTTTTCTTTTAGTGATATTCCGTTGAGATAAAGCCAACCAGTCGCGCCGTTCGGCGCTCGAGCGGGGGCAAGCCACCCCTTCCTAACCTGCAAATCACCGTACGCCCTTTTGGGTTTTCACACCTACATTACCGCTCCCGGCTCTGAGTGGCTTCTGCCACGGCGGCGATGAATTCACCGAGTTCTACTGGCTTGGACAGGTAGCGTTGGAAGCCTGCCGCCAGAGCGCGTTCTTTGTCCTCTTGCTTGGCGTACGCGGTAATCGCGATGGCCGGAATTGCCGGCAGCGTATCGAGCGCAATCACTTTTTGAATCAGTTCGTACCCGTCTTCATCCGGCATGGCAATATCTGAAATCAGCACATCGGGCCTGAAAAACTTTAATGCCCTGAGAGCCTCAGCCGCGGAGGACGCCGTCGTAACCCTGGCGCTGCGCTGTGTGAGCGCCGCGCTGAGCAGGTCCAACGTATCTCGATCATCGTCCACGATTAATACATGCAAGCCTGAGAGTATCTGCTGCGCTTTCAAGCGTTCCCGGCCCTCTGCCTCTTCGTCAACGCTTGACGCCGCTGTCATCAACGCGTCTGGTGATTCTACCACCGAGCCAATCAGCGGCAGCCTCATGGTAAACGTGGCGCCCTGGCCCTCACCACGGCTTCTCGCTTCAATGCTGCCACCAAGAATTTCAATCAAATGTCTCGCGATGGCCAGCCCAAGTCCCAGGCCGCCGTGCTGCCGCGTTGATGTGCTGTCTGCCTGACGAAATCTGTCAAACACGAACGGTAGAAACTCGGCCGCAATACCTTGTCCGGTGTCAGCCACTTCCATTTCAACTTTCGAATCCACCTGACGAAGGTGGACAGTCACTTTCCCGCCGGCGGGCGTAAACTTGACTGCGTTTGACAGCAGATTCCAAAAGACTTGTTGCAATCGGTTTGCGTCGCCGGGTACGACAGCCGGTTCCTCTTCGAAATCAACTTCAATCTGAATGCCTTTCGCCTCCGCCGTGGGACGCACAACATTTATCGCCGACTCCAACACCGGTGCGATTTCTATCGGGTGCAACTCCAGATACAGATTGCCGGTGATGATCCTCGAGACGTCCAGAATGTCGTCAATGATCCGCGCCTGGGCTTTAGCGTTTCGTTTGATAGTCTCAATTGCACGAGCTGCCATGTCGCTTTCAAGGGGGGTACCCTGAAGCATTCGGGACCAGCCGAGGATCGCGGTCAGCGGTGTGCGCAGTTCATGAGAAACGGTCGCCAGGAATTCATCTTTCAGCCGATTCGACTCCTCCGCGCTGGCCCTCGCGGTGCTTTCGCGTTCGAGCAGTCGAACATTTTCAATCGCGACGGCTGTCAAGTTTGCAGCCATGCGCATAGCCGTCGCGTGCTCATCGCGATAAGCCGCTCTTTCGTATGACTGCACTTCGATAGTGCCGATGATTCTGCCCATCACTGCCATTGGCGCGGCAAGCGAGGAATGTGGTCTCAATCCGTTATCGGGACCGACGAGAACCGCCGGGTGACCGAGCGTTTCATTCATGTAATCGTTGGTAATGATCACCTGATTCGTTCTGATCGCCCGACTGTTTGGTCCGGTGAAGTTCACCGGCATCGGCGGCAACGCTGACGTGTCAATTTCCTCGGCGTCGCCCCAGCCGTAAACCGCCGTGCGAACGTCGCGAACAGGATCGTAAAGGGAAACAAACAGTCCGTCGCAGGGAACTGCCAGAAGAGTGAATTCCTTTAGTCCGCAGAAGATTGCCCTCAGGTCTCGGGCGGTCCCCAGGGTTTGGGCCAGCTTCGCGACTTTCTCCAGCAACCGTTCATACTCCGACAATGCTCTCTGATCGGCCTGCCGCAATGCTTCTTCGGCCTGACGGCGAGTAGTAATGTCGCGGGCGACGCCTTGCACTCCCACCGGTTTCCCCTGGTGTATGGTCAACCGGCTGCTGATTTCCAACGTGATTTTGCGGCCGTCTCTCTCGCGCACGTCCACTTCGTAGTTGGTCTGTTCTTCACCGGCCAATTTGCGCTCGGTCATGCTAAGGGCACTCTCAGTTGCTCCCGGAGTGAGAAACTCCGACATGTGCATTCCGAGCAGTTCTGTTTGCGAATAACCGGTAATCGACTCTACGGCCTTGTTAACTGAAGTGACGTAGCCTTCGAGGTCGAGGGTGAACACTATGTCGTTGGCATTCTCTATCAATTCGCGGTAACGCTCTTCACTTTCTTTGACTGCCGCCTCCGCGCGCTCACGCTCCTCAAGAATCTTTCGCACAGTTGCTTCCGACGCGCGCATGTCTGCTTCCGAGCGTTCTGCCTTGGCGCGCGCGCGCGTCTGCGATTGGATGGCCGCGAAGAATAGAAGACTGATCAAGATGCCTGCGGCAAGGGTGTAAAGAGACCACGTCTGGTGGTAAGAAACGATAAAAGTGAAAAGCAGACCGGCGGCGAGAACCAGAAACGGGGTAAGACGGCGTCCACGATTGAACCCGGCGCGGGCCCGCTGCGGTGGAAGCTCAGGTTTAAAGAGTGCGGAATCCATCAGTGAAATCAGGCGTTCACAAGCGGCAGCATTGCTTCAAGGTTGAAGTTGCTTTGGGTTTAACTGGGAACACCGGCGTGACAATATGGTGATCCGGGATGTCTACTCGTCAACGAACACGGCTGGTCCGTCGTCGCAGAAAATCTATTAGAACAAACTGCGAAAGATTGTCTGGGTTTGCGAAGTAGGCCTTGCCGTTTGTCATCGCCGACATTTGCTTCACAAACTCCACCAGGTAATAGTCGCTCGCCAGCATGAACGTGTTGATCATTATACCGGCTTTGCGACAGGCCTGGACCTCTTTGAAAGTCGCTTCCATTACAAACGGGTCGCCACCCATTGAATTCTTGTAAAGACGCCGGGTAGGAGTGGCGGGAGGAGCGGAATTCCTCCCGGTCCTGGCGCGACCCGGATCGCTATGCCGTCCCGACGGGACAGACAGGAATGTCTGTCCTACACCTTCAACAAAACAGGCCGTAGGTTTTCCGTCCGTAACCATCACGATCTGCTTCATCTCTTTGCGCTGTGACTGCAGCACGCGACGGGCGAGACGGAGTCCTTCGGCAGTGTTAGTGTGATATGGGCCGACCTGCGTAGTTGCGAGTTTTGCTAAAGGCAACTCTTCCGCAGAGTCATGAAAGAGAACAATCTTGAGCGAGTCGCCGGGATACTGCGTGCGAATCAAATGTGCGAGCGCGAGCGCGACTTTCTTTGCCGGCGTGAAGCGGTCCTCGCCATAGAGAATCATGGAATGCGAACAGTCGAGCATCACTACGGTTGCACACGACGATTGATAGTCACACTGATGGACGTGCAGATCGCTGTACTCGAGATTAAGCGGGACTGTTAATCCTTCGCGCTGGATGGCCGAGAGCAGAGTGGTGTTCACATCGAGGTTGATCGTGTCGCCAAACTCGTAAGGTTTGCTGGCGGCGGCAGCTTCCACCCCGGTCGAAAGATGTGGTGTATCGTGGCGCCCGACGGAACTCTTACCTAAACTGCCGAGCAGGTTCCGAAGAGTTTTGTAACCAAGAAAATCCAGACCTTTTTCGGTGACTTCAAATTTGACGTTGCG
>DASXQM010000207.1:0-43924 GCA_036507195.1 Pyrinomonadaceae bacterium
GACTTAGAACACGGCAGGATAGAAAATGTTTCGAATCAAAGCTTCATACACAGGGCAGTTGGAACTGAAAACCACTTTGGAACGCGCCCGCGAGTTTTTTGGCGAGCTCAGAAACTTCGCCGATTTGATGCCGGGCATCGAAGGGATTCGCAAGGAATCCGGCGGCATCATGCGCTGGAGGGTGCGCGCCGAAGTGCCGGTTATTGGTTCAGTGCAAGCGAGCTTCGCCGTACGTAAGACTGAAGATCGGCCGGAGCGACTCGAGTGGTCGCCGGCCGGCTCGGAAATGAAAAACTATCTGCGGTACGCCGCCGCTTTTGAAGTGCGTGGGCATAACGTCTTGATCAAAATCTCTCAGCACGTGGAACTTCGCCGGGCCCATGCCAGAGAATTACATCGCCTTGCGGCTTTAGTTGGTGAGGGCGCAATTAGCTCAGAAATGCAGAAGCGCGTTGGGGAAATGATCAGGACTTTCCTGGAGCGCGCCCAGGTGAAGCTTGAAGGGGAGGCGGCTGTCGAGCAAGAAGCGACTTCTTAGCGCCTGCGTGCCTGCATTCTTTAGCCTCACAAGCAAGCCCGAAGATTTTCCATTTCTCATTTCAAATTTCTCATTTGTCATTTAGGAGAATCTCAGTATTTCTTCAATGAAAAATGAGATATGGAAAATCCCCTTCTCTTGAAACTACGATTACTATCAACCCTAAAACCTACGGGTGTCCATAGCTAATCATATTCGCAAACACGCGATAGGCTCCCGGCACCCCCGCGCGCAACTCACGGTACCAAACCATACTCGTGTAGATATAAGCGCCCTTGCCGTATTGCGCGACTAATAGCCCGCCCTTCAGCGGCGCCTCGCCCGGGTCGTTAGTTGAAAACAACGCGGAATAATGCGGGTCCCATTCCTTCGGATAATAGAGTCCGCGCTCCTGAATCCAGTCGGCAAAATCGGCTTGAGTGATTCTGTTTGGAATATTGAGCAATGGATGCCGCGGCAGAAGAAACTTAATAGGCGCCGTTTCATCTGTTACGCGTTCGTCGCCGAGAACAATCGGATAAGGCGCAAGCTGCGGGCGATGCTTGTTCGGGTCGGGATTCCACTCATTCGATTTGTGATAGAAGGCAAGCAGCGTCCCGCCCGCATTCACGAATTCCAATAAATGAGAATTTGCCGCGATTAATTCCGGATGGGCTTCATAACCACGATTGTCAATAATGATCGTTTGATATGCGCTGAGTTCGCCCTTTTGAATATCGGCTACGCTCAGCTCCTGCGCGTCAACCCCCAAAGCCGCCAGCGATCTTTGTAACGTCTGATCGAAACTTGGCACAAATCCTACTCGTAAACCGCGCCGAACACGCGCATCGGCGTAAACCATACGGAGGGAGCGTCGCGTAATTGGACGCCTGGAGTCTGGTGCCTCGATTGAGAGGAACAGCAGACCAGAATTCGATCTTGTGCGTCGTCGCCCCATTGACGTATCCATGGGAACAGCATTGGATTTGAATGTCACCTCGCGCGTTTCCGTTGGCGCGAGCGAAAACTTACGACCCGCTTCGAAAATATGATACTGAGGATTGCCAATCGTCAGATTCCCATTAAAGGGTGTGTCAAGATTGTTTATCACCGTTACCTTGAACGAGAGAGGTTGATTGAGAGTGGCCGCAGTCGAAACGTAAGGCGACGGCGCGATGCTTTTGATTTCTATGGCAGGGGCCACATCCCGCGTAGTCCCGGTGCTCACTGAGAACTTAGCGCCATCGATTTCCACGTCCGCGTTAGCCTGGAAACTTTGGCCGAGAAAAAGGTTATCGTAAAGATGTTCTTCTTTGGGCACGGTTAAGGTCGCGTTCTTCGGGGTTGTTCTATCAACCGTAACCACAGTTTCAGTGTCGGGTAGAAGCTCGTCCGCAGTCGTCGGGCGCACACTCTCACCCCAACTATCGAAGCGGAGTTCGTCAACATGAACGCTGCTGAGCCCGGCGTTAGCGATATTGATGGAGAACGTAGTGTTCTGGCCCGGCACCAGCACGGCCGCGCGCGAGTTCAGTGTCAACGAAACGCCCGAAGCGATCGCCAACGAGCGGTTGGCACGGGCCTCGAACAAATGAAAGCGATCAGGATCTTCCGCGGGCGCTTCATGACCAGATTGGCTTGCACGCCAATCAATCAAGGTTGCCAGAACTCGATCAGGGCGATCGAGAAAGTCGGTCAAAGGTCGCCCATCAATCTCTGGCGGCGCAACCCTGGCTACGAATGTTTCAGTTAGTTTCAAACCGGCGAGCGGCGTGGCGGTGCTTTCCGGCAACGAGGGAGCGCCTGTGGCCTCGCGCAAGAGACGATAGCGAATCAGCGGCAGTTTTCCCGCTTCGATCCGCCGCGCTCTTAATAGCTCCGCCATCGATTTAGGCCAGGGGCCCTGCGTGGCGTGTTGCTGGAGCGCTGCGAGGGCTTGGTCCGCGAATGATGTCCCACGTACCGGATCGATTTCGTTTGGATCGATCGCAATGATTTTTTCGGGCCCTCCCTGAGGGTTGGGCTTTTGCGCAGTCGCGGCTCCAAACACCCTTACAAAGAGTCTTTGTGCTTGCCAGGGTTTGAGCTTATTCAGCTGCTCGGGGAAACGCTTGGGATCGGCGGCAGCGTCGAAAGCTTCGATTATCAGCCGGCCGGTCGCCTGATGATGGCCATGACCGCTGGTGGTATCGTGGTTGGTAATGATTACATCTGGGCGCAGTTCGCGAATCTTCTGGACCATCCGCCGCAGCGCTTCCTCGTGGCCCCAAACCTTAAAAGCTTCGTCCGCTGATTTCGAAAAGCCAAAATCCTTCAGACCCAGAAAGTATGGCTCAGAGCCCTGGATTTGCGCGGCCTTCATTGTTTCCTGCGCTCTGATTACGCCCAGCTCCTCATAGAGCTCAGGGCCCACCGCGTTCTGTCCCCCTTCCCCAAAAGTTGAAAACAAACTGACGGTATGCACTCCATCCCTACGCCTCAATACAGTCAGGGTAGTTCCATCTTCATCATCAGGATGCGCCGCGACGCACATCACAGTCCATTGGTTTGTTAGATCTAGCAGCGCTTGATGAAGCTCGGCTTTGTTAACTGTCTGCGTGGTCGGCGTTGGCGCAGGAGAAGGTTCTTGAGCGCGTGCGGGGCGCGAAATATCAAGGCCGCTGGCCAGCGAGAATGCCAGTGCGAAAACTACGAAGATGGAAGCGAGCGGTAGGCGACGGTTATTCTTTGCCATAATTCTATGAATCTTCATCGGAACTTGCGAAAGGACGCTTTGATTAGAGTTCGATTTCGTAACCATCCGGGGAGATGGAGGTGAGTCAATCCGCAAGTCTTGATCATGACCAACTCTCCTTGCGGCTTTGCCGCTGCACAGTTCGGAAAGGCTCCGCCTTTCCGAGGCGCATTATCCAATTCCCTCATGAGGCTTCGCCTCATGAATCGGAGGTGTAGCCTCGAGTCAATTAGAGAGTCAACGGTAAGGCAGACCTTACCTCAGTGTGCGGCGGCAAAGCCGCAAGAGAACATTGACCGATAAAACCTGAAGGGAGCCTTACCACCACTGCCGGCGCAGAGCGCAAAGAGGTTGTTAAGCGCGCAGTTAAGCGCGCAACCGCTCCAAACGCGTCGCAACCATCATAATCAATGCGATCATTAACATCAGAACGACACCATACGCCGCTGCAGTTCCCAAATTAAAATCGCGTAGCTCGGAGGCGATGGCGATTGATATTGGCCGATTCGTTGGCACAAACACCAACACCGAAGCCACATATTCTCCTAGTGCAATCACAAACGCCAGCAGAGTTCCGGCAATGGCTCCCGGCCAGACGAGCGGCAAGGTAATGCGCGTGAATCTCTGCCACCAACGCGCGCCGAGGCTGGATGCTGCTTCCTCGAGTGCGGCATCGATCTGTTCCATGCTCGCCTGTACAGCGCGCACAACCAGCGGCATAAAGCGCAGGAAGTAGACTACGGGCAGAATCCAGAACGTGCCGACGAGAATGAAAGAACCCAGTAACGGCGATGGTTTTCCATAAGCTTCAGCCAATGAAACTGCAACCACGGTTCCCGGTAGGGCCCAGGGCACGAGTATCAACCACGAAAGCAGTCGCTTCCAATGGCGGGCTCCTTTTCTCGCGAGCAGGCCGCTAACACAAAAACTCCAAACCAGCGCGGCGCCGGCAGCGATCGCCGACATCGACAGGCTGTTTAGAAAAACTTCACTCGCGCGCGAGTCGGAAAATATCTTCACGTAGTTGCCGATGGTGTAGGAAGTGGGAAGAGTTTGCGTGGTCCAGTTTCCCTCGCGCGCAAAGCTGACGAGTACCAGAGTGGCTACAGGCAAAACAAGCAGCAGTGAAAAGAGAACGCCGCAAACGATCGCAATCGCGCGCGCGCGTCCTTTTGCGATTGCCCAGCGTTGTTTTGTCGAACCTTTCATCGCCGCAGCGGCAAATTTCCGCGTTCCCTCGTATCGCTGAAAGAAGAAAAGGGCGCTTAGCGAGATCGCGGCCAGGATTACCGTTTCTGTTATGGCCAGGCTCGCGTCGCCGCGCTGCCGTGCGGTGTAGATCTCCAACGTCAGTACGCGCACGCCGCCGCCAAAAAGGAGCGGTGCGCTGAAGGACGCCATCGAGGTCATGAACGTAAGCAATGCCGCGGCGATAAGTGACGGCGTCAGTTGCGGTAAGACAATTCGAGTGAGCACTCGAGCACGGTGAGCGCCCAAACTACGGCCGGCTTCCGCCAGCGACGCATCAATTCTGGTCAAACCAGCTCCCGTCAGAATGTAGAAGAAGGGATACATCGTGTAGGTATGAAAGAGCAACAGCGCCGGCCAACCGCGCAGCGACCATGGCGAATGTTCGAGATGAAAGACTGACTGCGCCAACCGCGCCAGAATGCCCGACTCACCACAGAGAAAGATAAATGCCACTGTGCCAACCAGAGGCGGTAGCACCAGGGGTAAAGCAGCGAGGGTGGCAAATAGTCGTCGGGCGGGAAAAGTGTAGCGCTCGAAAAGAAACGCGAGCGGAATGCCGACCGCGGCGCAAAACAAAACCGTGAGGGCAGAAACTCCAACGCTCGCAAATATCGATTCAAGAACTATGTTCTGCGACAGAACCTCGCGGTAGCTCGCGAGCGACCACAGTCCGTCGCGTTCGAGGGAAGCCGTGACTACATGAAGATTGGGATAAATGATACCGTAGAGCAGAACGACGGCAACGATGGCCCAGAGGATGAGACGAGGAGAAACGTGCGCGGCTTGGCCGCCTGATGTGCGGTGGTGGCTCTGCCCCACCGTTAGTTGGCTCTCTCTATTCATATGGGCTGCGCCCTAATCAGGGGGCGTAGCCCCACCGTTTTTGTGGCACTCTTTACGGTGGGGCAGAGCCACCACCGCACATCAGGCGGCAAAGCCGCGTTCTCTAATCTTTCTCGTGGCGCCATCTCGCTGAGGCCGCACTCAAGTCATTCTTTAAGCAGGGAAATTCGTTCGGGAGGCAAAACTACCACGCGCTGGTCGCCGGCCGCGAGACCGTCCGCGTCCAGCGCTAACGCTTCGAGCAGCAAGCCATTGGCGTCAAGCTTGATGCTCGAAGTTGCTCCGGCAAAGTTGATTTCGCGCACAGTTGCCGGTAGAGCGTTATCAAGTTTCGCGTCGGCATTTCTTATCAACACGTGTTCCGGGCGGATCGCCAGGATGCAAGGCTGGTTGAGTGGACAGAGATTGTGATCGTCAACTGGAACCCGGATCGTATGACCGCCGTCAAGTGTCTTGAATTCGCCAAGCTCAGACTTACTCGAACTCAAGCGCATAACTCGGATCAGGTTGTTTCGTCCCAGGAATCGTCCCACCGGAAGTTGCGCCGGATGCTCATACAAGTCGCGCGGCCGGCCCGTCTGTAGGATGCGGCCGCCGACCATCACGCTGATGCGATCGCACAACGCGAAGGCTTCTTCCTGATCGTGGGTGACGTAAACGGCTGTCAACCCAAGCCGGTTAACAAGCTCGCGCAATTCGCCGCGAGTTTCTTCACGTAAGGCGACGTCAAGATTCGAGAGTGGCTCGTCGAAAAGGAGGAGCGCCGGTTCGATCGCAATGGCGCGAGCAATTGCCACGCGTTGTTGTTGGCCCCCGGAAAGTTCGTCCACCCGTCGCTTCTCATAACCCGGGAGCTGCACCAGGTCCAAGGCAGCCTTAACACGTTCTCTAATTTCAGGAGTTGGCTTGTGCCGCGCACGCAGGCCGAAAGCAACGTTCTCAAAAACATTCAAGTGCGGAAAGAGCGCATAGTTTTGAAAGACCATGCCGAAGCCGCGACGTTCGGCGGGCAGGTTTGTTATGTCGCGTTCTTCAAATTCGATTGACCCCGAGTCGGGTTGTTCCAACCCTGCGATCATTCTGAGCGTGGTTGTTTTCCCGCACCCGGACGGACCCAGCAAACCAAAAAACTCGCCTCGCTCGACATCAAGCGAAACGTCAGTCACGGCCGCTGTCCTATCAAACCGCTTGGAAAGATTCTTGAGAGAGAGTAGGGGCATTAGTTTTTCAAACTCTGTGCAACCTCTGTGTTTTCTGTGTCTCCGTGGTGAGTCTGGGGAAGTTGGCATTCACCACAGAGATACAGAGAACACAGAGGTTGTACAGAGAACAATTCACTTCTTACTTCGTCCGCGAATCTCAGTATCCCAATACCGTAACCACTCGCCGCTCTGCTTGCGCAGCAAATCCCAGTCGAGTGGCATCTCATTGACGCGCTCGTTCATCCAGGCCGGCAGTTGGGTGCGATCAATATCTGTACGTACCGGAATGCGATAATATTTTTTCGCGGCCTGCACAAGGCTCTCCGGCGTAGTTACAAATTCGTAGAACCTGCGCGCATCCGCTTCATTTGGCGTACCTCTTACGATCGCGATGCCATCGGTTATCACCGGCGTGCCGCTTGCCGGAAACACATAGCCGATCGGAAACCCTTTTTGCTCCTTGTAGATCCACACGTCCGGGAGATTCCACAAGCTGATGAGCCCTTCCCGACGCACCAGTTTCTGCATCAGGAGCGTGCCGTCGGCGGTGTATTCATGCACGTTGGCATCAAGTCGCCGCAGCCAATCATAACCCCTGTCCGGCGATCCCGTATCTTTGTAGAAGCGCCATATCATTGCGCCGAAGATCGCCCGCATTGAGTCTGACGGGTTCGGATTTCTGATAAGAACCTTGTCACGCCACTTCGGATCAAGCACCTCATCCCAGTCCTTCGGCGCTTCTTCAGGTTTGACCGCATCGCTGTTGTAAACGATCACTTCCGGCGTTTGGTAGGTTCCGTACCAGCGGTCCTGGTTGTCGCGGCTGCTGCCAGGAACCTTATCGGCCCACGTCGGCCGGTAGGGAGCGAGAAGGCTTTCATCTGCCGCGGTTTGAAACGTCGTGTGCGCGGCGCCCCACCACAAATCCGCCTGGGGACGATTGCGCTCCGCGCGCACGCGTTCGAGGATTTCGCGCGAGCCCAGGTCGAGAAACTGCACGTCAACTTCGGGCTCGATGGTCTTGTAGCGCGCAATGAAGTCGCGCAACAAATCCTGGCCATGCGGCGTGTAGATTAGAAGTTTGCGCTGCGGCCTGCCTGCACGATTGCACGAGTAGAGCAGTGCCGAAACACAAATAGCAACAATTAGAAGATAGATTTTGACGCGCATCGCGTTGAATTATTCCGGCTGATACAAAGCGCGGGAATGCTAGCATATAACCACCTCCCGCAATATCGTCCGTTTCACAAGCTTTGGTGAATGATGTGCAAAACGAATAGACTTAACCGCAAAGAATGCAAAGTGTACCGCAAAGGTCAAAACTGAATTCCGAGCGCCACTTTGCGAGTTCTTTGCGTCTTTTTTGGTTAGGCCCAGGTTTCATTTTTACAGGCTGAGAAACAGCAGCGATGGTAAAGACAGTCAAAGGCAGAGTTGGTTGGGCAGTCGTCAAGAAACTCCTCAAGGCCATCCCTATCATTGGTCCCGTCTTTACCGTTGGGTTTGCCGGCCACGACATCAAGAAAAAAGGGCTTGTCCCTGGCGCTGTTCACATCGGTCTGGATGTAACGCCGGTAGTGGGAACGGCAAAGAACGTGGTGGAGATCTTCACCGGTGATTGGATTCCTGACAAGGCTGCCAAGCGGCCGGAAGAAACCAGCGGGGGCAAGCCCACCTTCCCAACCTCGAGCTGAGCATAGTTGAATCGCAGTCCTCTCGGAACGGCCTTTCGAGCGAGATCAATCGAGCAGTCAGAGAGAGCCCGCGCTGAAGTCAACTCTTTGGAGTGCGCTGACCAGGCAAGCACCCCAGCCGGGCTGCCCGGCTGGGGACCCCGCTTCAGCGCTTTGGTCGGTCGCGACTTGTCGCGGCCCTGGTTCGGTTGAGTCTACTGAAGGCTTACGGCGTCAGGCCGCCGAAGGCCAAAGCGGTGACAGGTCACCGCACTCCAAAACTGGACTTGCCCCGCTTCTTCACAACTCGCAAGTTGGAAATATTCAAGAACTCGACCACTAAACGCAGATCGGCGGGCGCTCGGTGAAGGGCTGCGCTGTTTCATACGCGTGGGCAAGTTTGAGTAAAGTAGGTTCTGACCAGTAAGCGCCGAGGAGTTGAAAACCTATCGGCAGCCGATTCGACGATAGGCCACAGGGAACGTTTAGTCCGGGAATGCCGGCGAGATTCGCGGTGACGGTGTAGATGTCATTCAGGTACATCGCGAGGGGATTATCAACTTTTTCGCCAATCAAAAACGCGGGCGTCGGCGAGGTCGGCGTGATGATCGCATCGCAACTCTCAAAAGCCTTACGAAAGTCCTCCTTAATTAGCGAGCGAACTTGCTGTGCTTTTCCGTAGTAGGCTTCATAGTAGCCGGCGGAAAGCACGTATGTGCCCAACATAATTCGCCGCTTAACCTCCGGCCCAAATCCTTCCTCACGCGTTTTGCGATACATCTGGCGCAACTCCGGCGCATCTTCCGCGCGAAATCCATAACGAACCCCGTCGAAGCGGGCGAGGTTTGAAGACGCTTCAGCGGTCGCGATGATGTAGTAAACCGCGATGCTGTACTCCGCGTTTGGTAGTTCAATATCAACTATTTCCGCACCGAGCTCGCGATACACATCGACTGCCGCCTCTACTGATGCGCGCACCTCGGCGTCGAGTCCCTCGCCAAAGAGTGACTGCGGCAGGCCGATCCGCGCGCCTTTGATGTTGTTTGTCAGTTCGGAAGTGTAGGCGGGAACGGGTACATCGGCCGTCGTCGCATCGTGTGGATCACGTCCGGCGATCACTCCCAAAACCCGCGCGACGTCACTTGTGTTACGAGCAAAGATGCCGACTTGATCCAGCGACGACGCAAACGCTACCAGTCCATAGCGAGAGTTGCGCCCGTAAGTTGGTTTCAAGCCAACTACTCCGCAGAGCGACGCCGGCTGTCGCACGGAACCCCCTGTATCAGAACCCAGCGCGACGGAGACAACGCCGGCCGCAACCGCTGCCGCTGAACCGCCGGAAGAACCACCGGGAACGCGAGACGTGTCCCAGGGATTCTTAACCGGGCCGAACGCGGAGTTCTCATTTGACGAGCCCATGGCAAACTCGTCGCAGTTCGTTTTGCCGATGACCACTGCACCGGCGCCCAGCAAGCGCTGAGTGACCGTCGCGTTGTAAGGCGGATGGTAATCTCCGAGGATGCGCGAGCCGCAGGACGTTTGCATTCCCTCGACGCAGATATTGTCCTTGATCGCAATCGGGATTCCCGCCAGGACTCCCTCTTGACCGGTAAGTGACTCGGCCCTTTGAAGAGCGCCACCGCGATTGATCTCAAGGAAAGCGTTGAGTGCTTCGTTGAGCTTTTCGGCGGCGTCGAGAGACGACTCTACCGCCCGGCGTGCTGTGATTTCGCCGCTGTTAATAAATCCAGCGAGATCACCGGCAGATGTTTTTGCGAAATCCATTAGGCTGATATTAAGAATCAGAGAACCTTCGGTACGCGGAAGTGACCTGCCGCAGCGTCCGGCGCTTCGGCGAGCGCCGTCTTCTGCCCCAGCGAGGGAGTGACTATGTCCTCGCGAGACGAATCAGTTGCTTCGCCTTCGGGCGTAAGTCCGCCAAGCGCAGGCTCAACGTTGCTGGTATCGAGTGCATTTAGTTGTTCGACGTAAGCAACGATTTCAGCCATCTGCGGCGCAAAGAGTTTTAGCTCGTCTGGCGTGATTTCCAGGTGCGCCAACTGCGCAACCTTTTCAACATCGGATTCAGTGATAGGCATCTTCTGTTTCCATTTTCAAATTTGAGATCTCAAATCTCAGGTCTCATCAACATTTCAAATCTCAGATTTCAGATCTCAGATTCATGAATCTCAAATCTAAGATTTAAGATCTGACAATTTCAGGTTCTTCCAACCGCCTCACACAACTGGTAGCCGCCCCGAGAAAGGCGCGTCGCAACTCCGCATCCTCGATCGCGGCAGCGGCGGACAAGAGTTCAACGGGGGCCTTGTAATCGATCGATCGGGTGCCCTTCCTAACCTGGCTCTCTGGGCCACGTATTCCCGCCAACGTTTTCGGATCTACGCGGAACTCGATGGACTTCACCAGTTCCTGACCCACGACTGAGTTCAATCTAAACAACAACTGGCCGCGCATCTGCTCGAGTTGGGTCTTCCAAATATTGTCTCCAACAACGACGACAAGCGTCAGGTGTTGAAGTTCGAGCGGCGCTGCGTGATTAATCAAGCCTTCGCCGACAGCGTGTTTCCAGGCGGCAATGCAGACAGCTTCAGCAACCTCCGCGGATGGGCCCGAGGCTTTGAGTATCGCGGGCAACGTCTTGATTAGTTTGTCCATAGAAAGCTGCTTCAATCTAAGATCAATACAGAACCGTGAGCCATAGCGACCGGATGCGAGACTCAACGCTGAAATCGGTGCACCCACGTAGTTGGTCTGAAACTCTGGACCAAGTTGAGTGTCCGCATCCGGTCGCTACGGCTTACGGTCTGTACTCTGCTTCGCGTGAGTTTCGTGTTCTACTGAACTCAGCAAAAAGTGATTCTGGAGTGTAGCGGAGAATTGTTTAGCGCGACAAGCGGAGGCTGCTTTGAATAGTAAAAATCTCTTAAAAGAGAGGCTGGTGTTGGCGTCGAAGAGCCCGCGGCGCGCGGAAATACTCCGGGCTGTTGGGTGGGAATTTGAAAGCATTGCTGCAAATATTGATGAAGCCAGATACGAATCTGAGGATGCCGTCAGTTATGTAAAACGTCTCGCGCGCACCAAGGCTGAGAGCGTAGCGAAGAAAACTTCGCCGGGCCTGGTGCTGGGCGCTGACACGGTGGTTGTCGTTGGCGAAGGAATTTTAGGCCAGCCGTGCGATGACGAGGATGCCCGACGGATGCTGCAGCTTTTAAATGGCCAATGGCATGAGGTGTTGACGGGCGTTGCGCTGGTGCGGGCCGGGCAGGCATCGCAGTTCGTAGTTGATCATGAAATTACGCGCGTGCGTTTTTGTGAGATGTCAGCTGATGAAATTGGCTGGTATGTTTCGACCGGGGAGCCCCGAGGCAAGGCGGGTGCCTATGCGATACAGGGAAGAGGCGCGCTTTTCATCGAAGGGGTCCAAGGTGACTATTTCAATGTTGTTGGCTTGCCGGTGCGGTTGGTCTATCAACTGCTTCACAGGATGTGATCAAGTGATGGCGATCAGTCTTTGAAAATTGGCAAAGAGCGGGGGCAAGCCCGCCTTCCCAACCCAGAGACTTTCTAACTAGTCATGTTTCATGTCGCTTGAAGGCCTCTCAAGAAAGGATAGAGGCTCAACTGTGATCAGCTCAAGGTTGGGAAGGCGGGCTTGCCCCCGCTGGTTGGTTAAAACTCAACGGGGAGTTCAGAACAAAACGGTGCCGCCATCAACATTGATCGCCTGGCCGTTTATACCCCGTCCTTCTTCCGATGCTAAAAGCAAAGCAAGCGCGGCCACCTCTTCGGAAGTTACCAAACGATTCTGCGGGCTCATCTGCTCGAGAACACCTCTTGCTTCTCCTTCAGTTATTCCCGTTCTCCGTGTGATGTTTTCGACTGCGTGAGTCGTCATCTCGGTGTCCACATAACCCGGACAGATCGCGTTGACTGTGATGCCCTTTGCCGCCACTTCCAGCGCCGCCGAACGCGTCAATCCCAGCACGCCATGTTTGGAAGCCGCATAGGCGGAGATGTAAGGAGCGCCGATTTTGCCGGCAATCGAAGCGACATTCACAATCCGACCCCAGCCGCGCAGAATCATGGCGGGGAGTGCTGCGCGGGTGCAATAAAAAGTCCCCGAAAGATTGACCGCCAGGTGACGATGCCAAAGGTCGTCGTCTGTTTTGATAAGCACTGCACTTTCGGCGATGCCGGCATTGTTGACCAGAATGTCGGGGCCGCGACCAAAACTCTCAGTGACGTCTTTGAAAAGCTTCTCCACGCTGGTGACATCCGATACGTCGCAAACGACCGGCAACGCATTGGTTGAAAACTGTTCGGCGATTTCGCTCGCTACTTGCTCCACCTGCCCGAGCGTGCGCGCAGCCACCGCAACCTGGGCGCCCTCGCCAGCAAACGCCAGTGCGATAGCGCGGCCAATGCCGCGACCGCCGCCAGTGATGATTACAATGCGATCCTTTAGCTTCATGAATAGTTTAAAAGTTTCGCCTTTCGGGTTTCGAGTTAGCACATCGGCGCAAGTCGAAACTCGAAACCCGAAACTCGAAACTGTTTTATCGTCCGGTAAACTTGGGCGGGCGTTTTTCCAGAAAGGCTCGCACGCCTTCAGCTCCGTCCTGTGACTCAAAACATCTCATCTGCGCTTCAGTCTCAAAGCGCAGCATCTCTTCGAGCTCAGCCGCCTGGCTCAAGTAGACCGCTTGCTTCGCAGCCGCCAGCGCTACAGCAGGTGCATTACGCAAGCGTTCAGCGAGTTTGCGAGTCTCTGCTTCTAACTCTTCGGGAGGCACTACGAAATTGAGTATTCCCAGTCGGTGCGCCTCTGTCGCATCAATCGTGTCGCCGAGGAAAAACATTTCGCACGCTTTATTCGGAGTAACGAGCCGGGGCAGAAAGTAGCTGCCGCCCCAGTCCGGATGCAAACCCACTTTCGTAAATGATTGACTGAAGGTAGCGTTGGTGGACGCTATGCGGAGGTCGCAAGCAAGCGCGAGATTGAACCCGGCCCCAAAGGCTGGTCCATTGATAGAAGCAATCACCGGCTTTGTCATTTGCCGAATCGCCGTCACTACCCGGCGAGCCGATCCCAGCAGACGAGAAAACTCATCGGCGTCATGCCGCGCAATCAATTCCCCCATCGCTGTCACGTCGCCGCCCGCACAAAAAGCTCGCCCGGCTCCGGTGATCACCACAACATGTACATTCCGTTCGCTCCCGGCGGTTTCGAGAGCTTCCGCCAGGTCGCGCCGCATGTGGCCCGCAAGCGCATTCAACTTCTGCGGCCGATTGAGCGTGATCGTTGTGACGCCGGAGTCTTCAGTGATGTCGATGTTCTCGTACATAAAAACGAGGTAAACGGTAAATGGTGAATAGTAAATGGTAAATACTTCAGAACCTTGGCGGTCGAAGCTGACGAATCCGATGCTTGGACCATTCACTCATCTGTTTTAACCATTCACCATTCACCATTCACTATTTACCTTTAAAGATCGGTTCATCTGTTTTAACCATTCACCATTCACCATTCACTATTTACCTTTAAAGATCGGTTTGCGCTTATTGACGTAAGCGTCAAGTCCTTCTTTCGCGTCTTCCGATTGGAAGAGTTGTTGTTGCAGTTCGCGCTCCAGCCCGAGCGCTGACTCGAAAGGAATCTCCGCGCCCGTCTGGACACTGCGTTTGATTCTGCCTACCGCTCCAGCCGCCTTGTTCGGCGTTGTAAACTGCGCCGCGTATTCTGCTACTTGCTGAGTAAACTGCTCGTGAGTCTCCCCGTCGAGAATCTGATTGAGCAGTCCCAGTTCCAGCCCGCGCTCGAAATCAAATAGTTGTCCCGTGACCATTAACTCAATCGCTTTTGATTTGCCAACAAGCCGGGTAAGGCGCTGCGTTCCGCCAGTGCCTGGCAGAACCCCTAGAGAAACTTCCGGCAGTCCCATTTTGCCGGCGTTACGACGTGCGATGCGAATGTCTGCCGCCATGGCGATCTCAAGACCACCGCCCACGCAGTGGCCATTGATAGCCGCGATCACCAGCTTGGGAGTTTGCTCGAGGCGGGATAACGTTTCATTCGCGTGCAGGCAGAAATAGTACTTGAAGGTTGGGGTCACGTTCGCGAGCATGTTGATATTAGCGCCGGCAGAGAAGAATTTCTCACCGTATCCCGTGATCACGATTACCTGCACGGCTTCATCCATGCGTGCCTTGAGGATGGCCCTATCGAGCGCCTGCATCATCTCGTAGGTGTAGGTGTTTGCGGGCGGATCGTTCAGCATCAGAAATGCAATCCCCTCCTGCGCGCGATACTGAACCAGATCTGCGGGCGATTTCGTTTCCTGAACCTGTGCCTCAGCCATTTCAAGAGTCTCCGAGATAATAGAAATGCAACTTACCCGGTCGATAGGCGTGCCCTATTCTCTGATTATTCTAAACCCTGCGGACCATTCGACAGGTCGAACGTTACGGAACCGGGAGCAGTAGCGACCGGATGCTATGCTCAACTAACGAAAGAACCCTTAGAACGTACTTTGAGTGCCGGCATCCAGTCGCTACCGCTCCCGGTTCTGTAATTGAGTGGCATCAACGACTGAACTTTCCTGCGATCTTTGCAATTAAACACTATCGGCGCTACGGCTTGCTGTTCTGATAAGTCGTATCTGTTTCATAGCGAGCTGCGCCAAACGCTGAACGGCTCCGTTCCAGCTTTCGGAGCGAAGTCTAGTTCGTTTGCCGGCAATCCGGCAACAAATCCGTGCAGGAACAGGCGCGTCACATTATCAACCAATTCCGAAACCTTTAGTTTCCCGCGCGGGTCATACCAGTTATAGATCCAGTTCATCATGCCGAAGAGTGCGTAGGTGGCAACGGTTAGATCAATTTGGGAACTTCCGTCCTGTTGCTGCTGAATGTCTTTGAGAATCTGGCGAGCGAGCTTTGTATACTTGTCCTTTTTGGTCGACACATGGCGGTGCAGATCACCCGCAAGCGAATCGGCCTCATGCGATAACACCTTCATCTCAGCCATGTTCGCGGCAAAGAATGAGAGGTGGTTTTCAATGAAGATGCGCAACTTGCCAAGCGGGTCATCCACTTCTTGCAGCCTTCCTTCGAGTCGTTCGAGTACGCGCCCGAAACAATTATCCTGGATGAGGAAGAGAAGCTCTTCCTTCGACTTGCAGTAGTGGTAGAGACCCGCGAGGCTTACGTTTGTGGCGCGCGAGATGTCGCGCATGGTGGTGGAGTGATAGTTCTTCTCGGCAAAGATCTGCGCGGCGTGGCGGAGTATAAACTCCAGCTTCTGATCGTGCTTACTAAAATCTTCCATAAAAGACTCGTATTGGATCTTGGGTCTTTGGTCTTGGGTCTTTGTACTTTGAACTTTGAACTTTGAGCTTGATTTCTCCTTTCAACGTCGAGCTGAAAGTACAAAGTACGAAGAACAAAGACCCAAGACCAAAGACCAAAGAGCCAAGACCGATTTCATAATCTAACGTATTCAAACTCAAACGGCTTACCTTTAATCCCGGTAGCCGGAGGAGCGATCCAATTAGCAATCTTTCCCGGCTCAGTCACCGGGTGCATCAAGCTGCGCACGTATTCGCGATCTCCCATCGTTGGCAACCATTCAGTCTTGCGCCGTTCAAACTCTTGCGCCGTGATCAGGTCTCCTTCGACGTCGAAATGATGACCGGCGTATTCACCAAGATGGCGGTGGAATCGCGTGCTCGGTAAGAAGAGCCTATCGCCGATTCCTTCGTCAGCGAGTGTTTTGTTCCAGCGTGCGAGACCCTTCTCGCAGTCTCTAACATACTCGCCACGCAAGACCTCGTTGAGCGCATTGCGCAAAGGAACCTCGCGGTCTTTGAGTTGCCCCTCAGCGACAATTTTCATCGTAAAGTTTTGCTCGGCGACAATGTGATCCTGGTATTGCTCCTGCTCTTTGTACCGCCCCTTCAGGCCCGCCGCGAAAAAATCCGCGGAGTTTGAGCTGATTTCGCCGCCAAAGAGATCCAGCGAATAACTAAACCAGAAGTTGATGTGCTTCTGAATTATGTCGAGGGGAATACCGCCCAGCTCACGCACATCGCCCTCTTTCATCAGCTGCGCGGTCCGCTTAACGACGCGGTTAAGACCGGTGTCGCCGACAAACATGTGATGGGCCTCTTCCGTGAGCATGAACTGGCAGGTGCGCGCCAGCGGCTCGAAACCGGATTCAGCAAGAGCCGAAAGCTGATACTTGCCGTCGCGATCCGTAAACATCGTGAAGCAGAAAAAGTTGAGCCAATCATCGCAGGGTTGGTTGAAGGCTTCGAGGATTCGCGGTTTATCCGGATTACCACTGCGGCGTTCGAGCAGCGCGTCGGCTTCACCGCGACCGTCACGCCCGAAGTAACGTTGCAGGAGATAAACCATCGCCCACAAATGGCGACCCTCTTCGACGTTTACCTGAAACAGATTTCGCAGATCATAAAGCGACGGGCAAGTCTTGCCGAGTTGCCGTTGTTGCTCAACCGAGGCCGGTTCGGTGTCGCCTTGGGTGACGATGATGCGGCGCAGAGAATTGCGAAATTCGCCCGGTACTTCCTGGTACGCAGGCTGTCCATAATTGTCGCCGAAACCAATCTTTGCCTCAGGTTCGGCGGGCTTAAGAAAAATGCCCCAGCGATAGTCGGGCATCTTTATGAAATCGAAATTTGCCCAACCATCCGGTTCGACGCTGATGGCGGTGCGCAAATAAACTTCCTTCTGCTGAAACCCGTCGGGACCCATCTCTTGCCACCAGTCCAGGTAATTTGGCAGCCACTTCTCGAGCGCGCGCTGGAGCTTTTTGTCTTCCGACAAGTTAACGTTGTTTGGAATGCGTTCGTAAAGATTCATAAATGCCTCGCCAGGATTGGCCGCGGCTTTTCGCGGATCCACGCGGATATTAGTTCTCAGATCTTCGTTGATCCGCGTTCAGCCGCGGCTTATTACGTCCTCTTGAAATCAAAGTGTGCCTGCGTCGGCTTGCCATAATTGGTTAACGCGCCTTCGGGGCCGACTGCGTTGGGCCGTTGGAAAATCCAGTTTTGCCATGCCGTCAAACGCCCGTAGATCTTTGTGTCCGTCGTCTCCGGGCCTGCGAAACGCAGCGATGCTTCCATGCCGGTCAAGGCATCAGGCGATAGTGAGGTGCGCTCTTCTATGGCTACGCGAATCTCGTCTTCCCAATCCAAGTCGTCAGGAACGAAAGTTATCAAACCCGCCCCATCAGCCGACTCTGCGTCAAATGCGCCTTCGTGCGCCAGTAGCTTATCAACATTTTCAGGGTCGCCCAGAAAGCGCGATTGAAGTCGCGTCAAGCCGTTGCTCATTGGCAAGCTGCCCGCGTTGACCGGGGATACAGAAACTGAGGTCGGCTCTCCTTCAGGGTCGTTAAGCATGTAACTGCGATCGGAAGCCAACAGCAGCTCGAGGAGATTTCCGGCAAAACAACTTCCTGGCTCAATGATCGCAAAGAAGCTTTTCGCCGTTAGATCCAGACGGCGCAGCACGCGTGCCATGTAAAGAAGAATCTCGCGCACCAGCCAATGGTCTTTGTTTGCTTCGAGCGTTTGGTCTACGGCCAGCACCTCGGCAGTGTTGCCTTCAGTGCGTAGGCACACCAATCCGATTTCCGGCTCGTTTACACGCAGATGAAGCAGTGCGTCATCCAACTCGCGATAAGCCTGAAGCGGCCAGTAAGAGTCACCCAGTTTCTGAATTTCCTCCGGTGTGGTTGGCAAATCAGCTTCCGGGCGCGGTCCCTGCAGAGTCAAATCGGCATAACGCTGTTCGCGATTCAAAATCAGATTGACGTATTTGTAGTCAACACCAGCGGGCTTCAGTTCTTTTTGCAGCGGATTGAGCTTTATACCGTGACGCAAACTTCTAGTTTGCGACGATTCCTTATCATTCAAGCTGGCAGCCTCCGCCCCGCTTCGCAAACTAACAGTTTGCGTTACACCGGAAACGATCTCGCTTACGCGCGCATCGATTGATTCCTGAAATTTGCTGGTGGGAAAATAGTCATCAATCAGTCCCCACTCCTTCGCGCGTTTTCCCTTTAACCCTTCGGCGAGCGTGGAGAAAACATCAGCGCGGTCACGACGAACTTTTCTTTTGTCGACCAGGCGGGTAAGACCACCGGTCCCCGGCAACACACCGAGCAGGGGAACTTCGGGAAGGGAAATGGCCGAGTTGCCATCGTCAACGAGATAAATCTCGTCGCAGGCGATCGCCAGTTCATAGCCGCCGCCGGAAGCTGTTCCGTTAAGCGCCGCGATATAACGCCTGGCTGAATGATGCGAGTCGTCTTCAATGGCGCAGCGCGTTTCATTGGTAAACTTGCAGAAGTTTACTTTGAAAGCGTGTGACGACGTGCCCAGCATATAAATATTGGCGCCGGCACAAAAGATACGCGGCTTGAGACTGGTAATGACGACCGCCTTAACTTGCGGGTGCTCGAAACGCAGCCGTTGCACGGCATCGGCAAGTTCGATGTCCACACCGAGATCATATGAATTGAGCTTCAGCTTGTAACCCTCTGCGAGCGTCACGTCTTCCTGAACATCCATCGTCAGCGTGGCGAGGGGGCCGGCCACGTTCAGTTTCCAGTGTTTGTATTGGTCGGGTGCCGTTTGAAAATTGATCATGCGCTCCTCTTACGATCGCCCGCCAGTTTGCTGCATTGCCTAGTAAATACGGCATTTCGCTCGGGCTTAATTTCATCGTTCGAACGTTCGTTCGGGTGAAATAGAATAGCTTTGGCTGAGGGTTTCAGTCAAGTTTGGAGGAGATACGCGTCTTCAAATTTTGGCATCTTTCGGAAAAAGGCTTCCCCGAGGCCTTGCTTGACAGTCTCGCAGTTTGGCGCGTAGGGTTTTCGCTCCGAAGTCCCGATTTAGATTTTAGGGAGATTTCAAACGTGGAGGCGAATCTGTTCTGGTGAACGGCGCGGTCTTCAAAACCGTCAGTGAGACTGTGAGAACAGGCTCAGGTAGGTTCGATTCCTACACGCCTCCGCCAGGAAGGCGAAGGATGAAGGATGAAGGATGAAGGCGGAGGTAAGGGGAAAGGCTCTCTATTAAGCTGTTCGACGAAAGGCGACTCCTTTTCATCCTTCATCCCTCCGCCTTCATAATTGCTTTATGCGTGATTGGGTTGCGCTCAACATGACCCCCGGCATCGGACCTCGCGCCGCTGCCAAACTCCTCGAACGTTTTGGATCTGCCGAAGCGGTCTATCGCGCCACTCGTGCCGAACTGGAAAGGGTTCGCCTGTTACCAGAGGCGGTCGACAGCATTATTGCTCGCGACATGCACGAAAAGGCCGAAGCCGAGATTGAAAACGTTAGAGAGCTGGGCGGCGATATTCTGGTTCTCGACGACGGTGTTTATCCGTCGTTGTTAAGGGAGATATACGATCCGCCGATAACGCTTTACGTGAAAGGCTCCTGGTTTGAATGCCTCGAGCAGCCTTGCATAGCGATCGTTGGCTCGCGAAAGTGTTCGACCTATGGGCAAAACGCCGCTTCGATGCTGGCGCGGGACTTGGCGCAGCGCGGCGTAACAATTGTCTCAGGGTTTGCGCGCGGAATAGATGCGGCAGCGCATCGAGGCGCGATTGAAGGCCGCGGGCGCACGGTAGCCGTTATCGGCACAGGCATTGATGAAGTTTACCCGCGCGATCATAAGAAGCTTGCGGATGAAGTTCTGGAGGCGGGTGGAGCGATCGTGACGCAATTTCCTTTAACAACCCCGCCAGTCTCGGAAAACTTTCCTTACCGCAATCGCATCATTAGCGGGCTGAGTCTGGGAGTGATAGTGGTTGAGGCTGCGGAAAATTCAGGTTCGCTGATAACGGCGCGCCTGGGCATCGAGCAGAACAGGGAAGTGTTTGCGGTGCCGGGAAATATCACTTCGCGAAACTCCTTTGGCACCAACTATCTGATCAAAGGCGCGGGCGCAAAACTGATACAGCAATGGCAGGATGTCGCTACCGAATTGCCCCCGCAGATCGCGGCACGAATTCTGCCGCCCCCGTTAACTGATAAGCAGGGGGAGAAGAAGAAAGAGAAGTCGCTGGCGGACCAGCTTTCCCTGGTTCCCCAGGGCCTAAGCGGCTTTGAGCAATCCGTTTTCAAGTTGCTTTCGCCGGACAATCCTGCGCACATTGATGCGCTGGTGAATCAAAGCCGGCTAACGATCCCGGATTTAACAGCAGCACTGCTAACGCTGGAAATGCGCGATCTGGTTAGGGCGCTGCCTGGAAAATGTTTCGTTCGTAAGATGTGATCACGTAAGGTTAATGTATTTGTAATGGCAAAAAATCTAGTAATAGTTGAATCGCCGGCGAAGGCGAAGACGATAAATAAATATCTGGGAAAAGACTATCTGGTTAAGGCCTCGATAGGCCACATAAAAGATCTGCCTTCAAAGGGTTTGGGAGTTGATGTCGACGACGATTTCAAACCCACCTACGAAGTAATTCCCGATTCCAAAAAACGAAACAACAAGAAGATTGTTGCCGAGCTGAAGAAAGCTGCCAAAGAAGCTGACGCGATCTATCTCGCCGCTGACCCTGATCGTGAGGGTGAAGCTATCTGCCAGCACCTGGCGGAAGAGATTGTACCGAAGCGACCAGCGAAGCCACACTTCCGTGTGATGTTTAATGAGATCACGAAACGAGCGGTGAACGAAGCTTTTGAGCACCCGCGCCAAATCGATGAGAACCTGGTTAATTCTCAACAAGCCCGACGGGTACTCGATCGACTGGTGGGTTACAAAGTTTCTCCGCTACTTTGTCGCACGGTTGGCGGCAGGCTCAGCGCGGGACGCGTGCAATCAGTGGCGTTGCGAATGGTTGTGGAGCGCGAACGCGAGATCGAGCAGTTCAAGAAAACAGAGTACTGGACCGTCGCCGCCAATCTGGCCGCCAGGCTACCACCCGCCTTCGACGCCCGGCTTTTCAAGATCGACGCGCAAACCGTCAAAACAGGAGGTTTTGATCAGGACGTAAAGGCCAACGAGATATTGATCGGCGACGAAGCGAAAGCTACCGCGATTGTCGCTGAAGTAAATCAGCAAACTTTCGTAGTCAATGAAGTAACGAAGAAAGAGCGCAAGCGTAACCCGGTTCCTCCTTTTATTACCTCGAAACTGCAACAAGAGGCTGCCCGCAAACTCGGCTTCGCTGTGAGGCGAACGATGATGATTGCGCAAAAGCTTTACGAGGGCGTCGAGTTGGGATCTGAAGGTTCGGTCGGTTTGATTACCTACATGCGAACCGACTCCACTCGCGTGTCAGATGCGGCGTTGAGTGAGGCGCGAGACTTCATCAGCGCGCAATACGGCGCACCTTACTTGCCCGAAAAAGCAATTCATTATCGCTCGAAGAAGGGCGCGCAGGACGCCCACGAAGCGATTCGTCCTACTGAGGTCACACGCACTCCCGATTCCCTCGCAACCTATTTGAATAAAGATGAGTTGCGACTCTATCGCTTGATCTGGCAACGCTTCGTTGCTTCGCAGATGACACCCGCTGTGTTTGATCAGACCACTATCGATATTGGAGCGGGACGTTTTATCTTTCGGGCGACCGGGTCGGTGCAGAAGTTTGACGGTTTCCTGAAACTCTATCAGGAGGGACGCGACGAGAAGACGGAAGAGGATGAAGAGGCTGAGCGCACGCTGCCGCCGGTAGAAAAGGGCGAAACGCTTGAGCTCAACACGATCACTCCGGAGCAACATTTCACTGATCCTCCGCCGCGCTTTACTGAAGCTACGCTCGTAAAGGCCCTGGAAGAAAAGGGAATTGGACGACCGTCAACCTATGCGGCGATCATGACGACGATACAAACTCGCGAATACGTGGAAAAAGTCGAAGGCCGTTTCCACCCGAGTGACTTAGGCAAGACAGTAAACGATTTGCTGATTGAAGGCGGTTTTGACGATCTCTTTAACGAAACTTACACGGCGCGAATGGAGGAAGAACTCGATTCGATAGAGGAAGGAACACTCAAGTGGACAGACGCGCTGCATGAGTTTTATGGCAAGTTTAAAGACGACCTTATCAAGTTTACCAAATATACCAAGGGCATTAAGGACGTTGAAACTCCCACTGATGAGGTTTGTCTCAAATGTGAAACGAAAGGAATGGTTAGGAAGTTTGGCCGCTTCGGTAAGTATCTCAAATGCCTGAATTGTGGCGCGTCGCGAGATGCTGAGCCGAAAGCGGGTTCTAACGGCGGCGCTAATGGCACGGAGTCTGCCGCCGGCGCGGAAGAGGTTGCCGAGCCGGAAGCTTGCGAGTTGTGTGGCAAGCAGATGCAGTTGAAGCGCGGGCGGTTCGGCCCGTTTCTTGGCTGCACCGGTTATCCCGAATGCCGCAACATTCGTAAGATCGCCAAGAGCGGCGTGGCGGCTCCGGCGCCAGTGCCTTTAGATGAGAAGTGTCCGGTTGACGGCGCTCAGCTGGTCAGGCGCGTTGGTCGTTACGGAGAGTTTATCTCCTGCTCAAACTATCCGAAGTGCAAATACATCAAGCAGGAATCAACCGGTGTTAAATGTGCGCGGCCCGGTTGCAAAGGTGAACTGGTCGTTAAGAAATCGAAGCGTGGCAAAGTGTTTTACGGCTGTGCAGTGTACCCCGACTGCGATCGGGTTTACTGGGACAAGCCGGTTGCGGAAGCTTGTCCAAGTTGCAACGCGCCGTTTCTGTTGGAAAAAACCACCAAGAAGCAAGGCACATTTCGCCATTGCGCCAATGAAGAATGTGGTTACAACTCGAATGAGCCTTCAGGTGGGAAAGCCAAGCCGGAGGAGGAGTCCGTAAAGAAAGTGAAGCGCGCATAACAGTTTTGTTGTTCTTAAAAGTAGCGTAGTCAGGGCACCTCGTAACTACAATTTCTCTGTGCAACTTCTGTGCTCTCTGTGTCTCCGTGGTGAGTGGGGTTCGCTGATGATCCACCACAGAGTCACAGAGAACACTGAGGTTGCACAGAGAAGAGATCAGACCATTACATATCGTCGGAGCTGTTCAACCATCGCAGTGGCTGTTCAGTACTATCAAACCAGAGTCTATCCATCCTTGGAATCAATCCGAAAACTAAAGGAGAAGTGAGAATGTTAAGACGCAATGCCACTTTGGTGCTGCTTTTGATTTGCCTTGTCTCGCCGAGCTTAAACCTCGCCCAGCAACCCGCCGCGTCACCTTCGGCATCACCGACCACGACCGCGAAGGACCCCAACGATCCGATTGAGCGGATAAAGGACGAGGGTATGAATCGCTCGCAGGTGATGCAAACCTTGAGTTATCTCAGCGACGTCATCGGCCCACGTTTGACCGCATCGCCAGGTATGAAGACGTCGAATGAATGGACGCGCGCTCAGCTTATGAAGTGGGGACTTCAGAATGCTCACCTCGAGGCGTGGGGACCTTTCGGACGCGGCTGGTCGCTCAAGCGATTTTCCGCACAGGTCTCAGAACCGCTCACCATCCCGCTCATCGCTTATCCGAAAGCCTGGTCGCCGGGCACCGCCGGTGCGCTAACCGCCGAGGTGATCTACGTCGATGCAAAAGATGAGGCAGACCTGCAGCGATTTAAAGGCAAACTCAAAGGGGCGATTGTCTTGACCGGCAAGATGCGAGAGGTAAAGGCGCAGTTTGAGCCCATGGGAACACGGCGCAATGAGAAAGACTTGCTTAGTTTGGCCGATGCCCCTGAACCGCGACCAGGAGCCGGACGCCGGTTTTCCCCCGAGCAACGAGCGGCGCAAGCTTTCACCTGCCGGAAATCTCAGTTTTTCAATGACGAAAGTGCCGCAGTCTTAATTGACGCCAGCCGTCTAGGCGACGGCGGCACCGTCTTTGTGCAGTCCGCCACGGTGCCGCAGCCATGTGTTGAAAACCCGTTTGGTCCAAATGCGCCGCGGCAAATCCAGGCCTATGACAAGACAGCTCCGAAAATCATTCCCCAACTGGTCCTTGCCGTAGAACATTACAACCGCATTGCGCGAATGATTGAGGCAGGTGAAAAGGTAATGATGACTGTAGACCTCGCGGTGGAGTGGCAAGACGTGGATCCGATGGGCTACAACACGATTGCGGAGATTCCCGGCAGCGATCTGAAGGATGAAGTGGTCATGCTTGGAGGTCATATGGATTCCTGGCATGCGGGAACTGGCGCCACTGACAATGGCGCCGGTGTAGCCGTGGCGATGGAAGCGGTGAGAATTCTTCAAGCGCTCAATTTGAAGCCGCGGCGCACGATACGGATTGCGCTTTGGACTGGCGAAGAACAGGGCTTGCTGGGATCGAAAGCTTACGTAGCGGCGCACTTTGGGAAAATTGAAACTCCGCCGGCATTGGCCGGCGCACAAGCGTCATCAGTTCCGTCGCCGTCGCCAAGTCCGGCCCCCGGCGTTCTCGTCACCAAACCGGACTATGAAAAATTTAGTTCCTACTTCAATCTCGACAATGGTACTGGGAAAATTCGTGGCGTCTATCTCCAGTCCAACGAAGCGGTGCGTCCGTTGTTCCGTCAATGGCTCATGCCTTTCCGCGATATGGGCGCGGCAACCCTTTCTATTTCAAACACGGGCGGCACGGATCATCTTTCCTTCGACGCCATTGGCTTGCCGGGATTCCAGTTTATTCAGGATGAGATCGAATACGACACGCGCACGCATCATTCGAATCAGGATGTTTTTGATCGCATTCAGGCAGACGACATGAAACAGGCCGCAACGATCATGGCAGCGTTTATTTACAACGCGGCAACGCGAGATGAGAAACTGCCGCGCAAGACAATCGCGAGGTAAGACAAAAGCAAGGCAGAAGAGCGGTGCTGCTGCCGAAGAAGAAAAGGCGAGCCCCGCCGGGCTCGCCTCTCCACTTGTTGCAAATTCAGAAGCCGGCTAGCTGGATGCTTCGAGAGAGCGTTTGTAAGAGTCGCTCTGGCCTACCTGATTAGCACTCGTCGATGAACTCTTGCTCGAAAGATCCAGGCCGATCCAACTCTTGATCTGCTTCAGCAATGCCGGCAGCACGACTTGTTGGGCAGTAGTTGAAAGCTCCTCAACGAGACGGTCACCCAACGCGCCTGCCTCCTTGCTCAGGCGCTCGTAAGCTGATGTTTCTTTGAAACGTTCAAGCACGCTCGGCCCATCATCTTTACCATTGGGTTTCGCAGGGCTTTCTAAAGGCGGCGCTCCAAGCACGGGTTGGGCCGCCAGGGAATACGCCGTCGTCGAGGTCTGGCGCACTTCATCGTAGTCGTCCCCCTTGATCGCTGCCGCGACGCCGTAACCGACAAAAAAGCCGACCCCCGCCGCACCCAATGACCAGGCCAACGGTTGCCGTTTGAAGTGTTCGCGCCAATCGAGCGCGTCTTTTACGTTTTCATATTGCTGCGCCACGTTTTCTTTAATCTCCGTCACAGTGTTTGTGATCGAATCCCGAGCTTCGTCCATGCGACGCTGGAGCTCTTCCTTGGATGGTTCTTCGCCATTGGTTTCTCGTTCGCGCGCGCGCGCGAGTCCTAAAGTTCGTTCTTCAGCCATTGCTTATCCTTTCTAAGCTCTTCTACGGTCCGGTCCGGAACGAGACTTTGTTTTGCTAAACGCTTCTTCATCGCTAAGATGATTACCCCACCTACGATGAGGTACAGGAGACCTGCGACTACAAACCCAATCGCGTACTTCGCCGGTTGGCTCAAGTCAGCGTCCGCAAATAGAGTCGATATTCCAAAAGCCAGGGCGACATTCAGCAGCGCAAAGCCGATTATGGCTATGATCCCACCCGCCGCAATCATGATGCCGTCGCGCGCATACTCATTCGCCTCCTCCTTGAGTTCGACTTTCAGCAAACTCAACTTGGTATCGAAGAGTTGCATAACATCGTCGCCCAGGCGACTGACGAGAGACGGAAGGCTCTCATCTGACTTCTGTATCACCTCGGGTGTAAACGCGGTCGATGCTGCACTGGTAGCTGAGGCCGCCATCGCGTGTATCTCCTTTCCACAAATAAACTCCCAATTAGCTGTCGGGAAGCTAAGGGATGTGTAGACGATCCTAGCGGCGGCCGCGCAGGATCAAACCAACCAGCAAACCTGCGGCTGCTGAGATCAAAATCGCCTGACCAGGATTCTTCCGTGCATAGTCTTTAGCGTTTTCTGTGATCTCCGACAAGTCGGCATTTTGAAGCTCTTTGATCTTGTCGCCAACTACGGTCATCTTATCGCTAACAAATTCCTTCGCCTGGCTGGCCGCTTCCGAGATCTTACCTCCGTATTCCTGCGCCAGGGCGGTCGCGGTGCCCGCGGCAGTTCCGCCATGGCCGGGCGATGAACCGATCGATGAGCGCTCGTCCGTTGGACTAGTCGTTCCAGTCTGACTGCTGGTTCCTGGTTGCGAAGTTTCGGGGAAATCGGTTGAAGTTCTGTTCTGCGACATGCTTATTCTCCTTTGAAGTGTTCACTACAATTCTGAAGGCGCTGATCAGACAAAAAGTAATCACTGACTAATGAGCAAACAATGTGCCGAGTGGTGCGCTCTACTGTGTTGGAACTGCAGGCCGCAAAGTTACGTTGTGGAATTGGCGGTCAAAGTAAATGACACCGTCGTCGTTGTGAAGCGACTTGTTGTGAAAGGGTACAAGTTCAGATCGCTTAGGTCGGGAACAATACAAATAACCGAGAACATCAAACCAGGGCGGGCTAGCTAAGCGAAATAGGCTATTAACCGAGCTTCCTCTTGACAGAGCCGGCAAGCTGATGGTAAGTAAGTACTTACTTTGGCCAGACTGGCCAGTAAGGAAAGCCCCTTTTTGCGCAAGGAAATCACTATCAGAAAACTCCCACTGGCACCTGCGAGTCAGGCGGCAAGCGGGGCGCGAATGAGCGCGGAAGACCGGCGGCTGCAGATACTTCGGGTGGCGGTCAGTCTTTTTTCACAGAAAGGTTTTGGCGGCACCACCACCAGGGAAATCGCGCAGGCTGCCGGCGTCTCTGAGGCAATGGTTTTCCGGCATTTCGCCACCAAGCAGGAACTGTACACGGCAATCCTCGACCACAAAGCATGCTCAGGCGATTCGATGAATCCGGAACAGATGGTTGCCGAGGCGCTCAAACAAAAGGATGATCGGGCGGTCTTTGAGCAATTGGCTTTGGGGGCACTGGAACACCACGAATGCGATCCGGAGTTTCAACGACTGCTACTTCATTCGGCGTTGGAAGGCCATGAACTGGCGGAGATGTTTTTTGAAAAATTCATCCGTCGCGTCTATGAACTCCTGGGTGGCTACATAACCGAGCGGCAACGTGACGCGGCGATGATAAAGATCGATCCCTTGATCGTGGTTCGTTCCTTCATCGGCATGATCATTCACCACTCGCTCAATAACAATCTTTGGGACCCCAAGCGTCGGCTGCTGAACATTTCCAACGAGGAAGCAGCGAAGCACTTTACTGACATTCTCTTAAATGGGATATCCACGGGAGACGAATTGACTCCCAGAAAGAGAAACGAAAGCAAAGGTTCGAGGAACGGACTTTCGAGAAAAAACTAGAGTCAATGTCATCTCCCAGGTTACAACGCTTCCCGCTAAAAGTTTTGTGTTTGGCGCTTGCTTTATCGGGCCTCCTGCTCCTGGCAACTTCGTGCGGCGGTTCAAAGGCAAATGTCAGGAAAGACGAGACCAATACTTCAACCCAGCCGGTGGCGGTTGAGGTAACGACCGCGCCGGCGATCATGCGGGAGTTGCCCCGGTTTTTTGAAGCTACCGGGAGTTTCACGGGCGACGAGCAAACCGATGTCTCTCCCTCAATCGCCGGAAAAGTGGTTGCAATTGGCGTAGAAATGGGCAGCTACGTTAGGCGCGGCCAGACGATTGTGCGGCTTGACGATGTGGATTTAAAACTCCGCGTGCAGCAGGCTCAAGCGCAACTCGATCAGGCAAAAGCCGGGTTGCACCAGGCTGAAGAGAAGGTAGGCATTCGCCCCGGTCAGTCCTTTGATCTAAACAAACTCCCGGACGTTGCGAATGCTCGAGTGGCTTTGGAGCTAGCCGAGAAGAACCTGCGTCGCTCGGAAAAGCTGATTGAATCGGGAGACATCTCGCGATCTATGTACGACCAGCAGAAGGCGCAGCGCGATCAATTGAAGGAACAGTATGAGGCAGCCCTCTCGCTCGCGCGGCAAAACTATGCGGCCGTGATGACGGCTCGTGCAAACGTAGCCAACGCTGAGAGCCAGCTGAATCTCGCCCGTCGAAGTCTCTCGTACGCAAATGTATATTCTCCAATCGATGGTTACGTGGCCGATCGTCCGGCGGACCTCGGCGAATATGTCTCCACTACTACGAAAGTTGCGACCGTAGTGCGCATCAATCCGTTGCGTGTGCGAATCGATATTCCGGAACAGGCAATTCCCGTTGTTAACGTCGGTCAATCCGTTTCCGTTACAACCAGCGCGTGGCCCGATAGAAATTTCAGCGGCCGTATTGCGCGCATCTCGCCCAACGTAACCCCGACGTCGCGAACGTTGACAGTGGAGGCGGAAGTTGAAAATGGCAGCGGTGTGTTGAAGCCGGGACAATTTGCGACCGTGCGCATCCTGGAATCGCGAGCGGTGCCGGCGATGCTGGTCCCTGCCCGGGCCGTTCGTACTGAATCCGGAGTCAACCGTGTATTTGTAATTAAAGACGGCCACGCGCAGGAGCGGTTGGTTCAATTGGGACAAACGGAAGGCGATTTAGTTGAGATCAAAAGCGGCGTGGCTGCCAGCGAAAACGTTGCCACCAGTAATATCGAACAGCTTAGCGACGGGATGGCAGTAAAACAGTAGAAGTTTCGAGTTTCGAGTTTCGAGTTTCGAGTTCGCAGGCCAACGCGAAACTCGGAACTCGGAACTCGAAACTCGGAACTCGAAACTAATATCAGATGCAAAAGTTGGCTGAAATCTGTGTCCGGCGTCCGGTGTTTGCGACGATGCTGATCCTGAGCCTAACGGTTGTCGGGCTCTTCTCGTACCGATCGCTGGGCGTCGACCTTTTCCCTAAGATCGACCTGCCGACCATCACTGTCACGGTTGTGAATCCCGGCGCTTCCCCGCAAGAAATTGAGACGGAGATAACGGACAAGGTTGAAGGCGCGGTAAACACTATCAGCGGTATCGACGAGCTGCGGTCCACTTCCGTCGAAGGCGTTTGCCAGGTTTTCATTACGTTCCTACTCGAAAAGAATCCGGATATCGCAGCCCAGGAAGTTCGCAACAAGGTTGACTTGATCGTCAACGATCTTCCGGTGACCGCCGAGCAGCCCATCGTCCAGAAGCTGGATACCGATGCCGCGCCAGTCGTACGAATTGCCGTCTCCGCTCCGCGATCGCCGCTCGAAGTGACCGACATTGCCGACAAGAAGATCAAACAGCAAATCGAATCGATCAGCGGCGTCGGCCAGGTGACGATCATCGGTGGACGCACGCGCGAGATTCAGGTGTGGGTGGATCCCGATAAATTGCGCGCCTTCAACGTTACGGTGGCCCAAGTGGCTGAGGCTGTTCGGGCTCAAAACATGGAACTTCCCGGGGGACGCGTGGACGAGGGCAAGCGCGAGCTGACCGTCAGAACAATGGGTCGTATTGTTCAGCCGTCGGAGTTTAATGACCTTGTGGTCGGCAGCCGTGGTGACTATGCAGTCAAACTCAGCGACGTTGGTTATGCGGAAGATGGATCGGAAGAACCAAGAACAGAAGCGCGGCTCAATGGCCAGCCGGCTGTTACCCTGGTCGTTTCCAAACAGTCGGGACAAAACACGGTGGCCATCGCCGACGCCGTAAAGGCGCGGCTGCTTGAGATTCAAAAAACTCTGCCGCCGGGTTTCCACACCCAGGTTGTCGGTGATCAATCGATCTTCATCAAGGCTTCAATAGAGTCCATACAGAGGCATCTGATCGAGGGCAGCATACTTGCCGCGATCGTCGTGTTTCTCTTTCTCTGGAGCTTCCGCTCCACCGTGATTGCGGCGCTTGCAATTCCTACCTCTTTGGTGGCCACGTTTGGATTGATGGCGGCGATGGGGTTCACGCTGAATCAAATCACGATGCTGGCGCTGACGTTGATGGTTGGTATCGTGATAGACGACGCGATAGTGGTGCTGGAAAACATTTTCCGCTTCATCGAAGAAAAGGGAATGCCTTCGTTTCAGGCAGCAATCGAAGCTACACGCGAGATTGGCATGGCGGTGACGGCTACGACCTTGTCGCTGCTGGCGGTGTTTTTGCCCGTGGGGTTTATGGGCGGCATTGTCGGCCGCTTCATGTCGTCCTTTGGTTTGACGTCGTCATTCGCCATCGCAGTTTCCCTGCTTGTTTCGTTCACGCTGACGCCGATGCTGGCAGCGCGTCTCATCAAGCGCAGCAACGACGCCGAAGAAGGGCCAATTGAACGCCGCACAGAACCCGCGGACCACGGCTCAAAGCAGTCGCGGTTTTATCGTCCCATCGACAGCACTTATACGCGAATGCTGACCTGGTCGATGGCCCATCGCTGGGTAGTGGTAACTGCTTGTATGCTCGTGATCATCAGCATTGTGCCGTTGTTCATGTTTGTCGGGAAAAATTTTCTGCCGGTGGATGACCAGTCTCAGTTTGAAATTAATGTGCGCGCGCCGGAGGGCTCGACGCTGGCGGCAACTTCTGTTCTGGCTGAGCGTATCTCCGCGGACATCCGGAAATTACCGGGGGTGACCGACACGCTGACGACGATTGGTGGTGGGGCGCAGGAACAGGTAAACGTCGCGTCGGTTTACGTCAAGCTCCAACCGCTTGAGGAACGCAGCGTATCGCAAGATAACTTGATGGTGCGCGCGCGGTCTGAAGTTCTTGCTAAATACTTAAAAGAGTTTTCGGGCCAATTGCGAACCAGCGTGCAGCAGGTCGCGGCAATTTCCGGCGGCGGCTTCCGCAATGCCGATATCCAGTATGTAATTGGCGGTCCCGACCTCGAAAAGCTGACGAAATATTCCGAAGCGTTATTGGTGAAGATGAAAACGATTCCGGATGTCGTAGATGTCGACTCATCGCTGGTTACCGGCAAGCCGGAGTTGCGCGTGGTTATTGACCGCGCGCGTGCCGCGGACCTTGGGGTACGCGTTGCTGACATCGCGCAAGCTTTGAACACCCTTGTGGCTGGACAAAAAGTCTCTACGTTTAATGCGGGCACCGATCAGTATGACGTCCGCGTGCGCGCGATTGGTCAATTCCGTTCGAGCGTCGAAGGACTCAAGCAGATGATTGTTTCTTCGACAAAGATTGGCTGGGTGAGTCTCGACAATCTGGTGCGGGTAGAAGAAGGCACGGGACCATCAGCGATCGATCGTCTAAACCGGCAGCGCCAGGTCATGTTGCTGGCCAACGTCAAACCGGGCGGGTCGCAGGCTGCGGTGATTCAAAAGATGAACCAGTTTGCGAAAGAAGTGGGCATCGACTCTACTTACACAACCGGACTGGCGGGCCGTTCAAAGGAACTCGGGCGCGCCGGTTATTACTTCATGCTCGCCTTCGTGCTGTCGTTTGTCTTCATGTACATGGTACTTGCAGCGCAGTTCGAATCCTTTGTCCACCCAATCACCATTCTGCTGACGCTGCCGTTGGCAATACCTTTTGGCATCCTGGCGTTGCTGATCACGGGACAGTCGGTAAATATTTTTTCCGGCCTGGGATTGTTGTTGCTGTTCGGCGTCGTCAAGAAGAACGCAATTCTGCAGATCGATCACACAAATCAGCTGCGCGCGCGTGGTATGGAACGCCTTGAGGCAATTATTCGCGCCAACCGCGATCGTTTACGTCCCATTCTGATGACGACGATCGCACTGGTCGCCGGCATGTTGCCACTGACAATTTCGAGTGGCCCCGGTTCCGGTACGAATCGCTCAATCGGCGTACTGGTGGTTGGCGGGCAGTCGCTTTGTTTGTTGCTGACGTTGCTGGCCGTGCCGGTTTTCTATTCACTCTTCGACGATCTCGGCAAGAGCAGAGTTTGGGGGTTCCTCGGTTCGAGAGTCACCGCAGCGTTTGCGTGGGCTCGACGCAAGACAGCGAGCGCGACCGCGTCGTTGTTAGGTTTGGTCTCAAAACAATAGCTGAATTAGCGATGCAACTTTTTAGATCGATATTGGATAAGAGCAATGGTTGAAGTTGAAAAAAATCCTGATTTGCGGCTTTGCCGCCGCACAGTGCGGAATGGCTACGCCTTTCCGACATTGTTTGAAAGAGAACTCGGCGAGGCTGCGCCTCGCCAGGTCAACACTCGCCAGGTCAACAGAGGAGCAGCCTCAGAAAAAGGAACTATGGAAAGGCGGAGCCGTTCCGCACTGTGCGGCGGCAAAGCCCCATTCTTAGCTCTTTCATTTCTGCTGTTCTCTCTAACGGCTCTTGGTCAGGAACCAACTCCAACCCCCGCTGCATCACCCCAGGAGTTGCAGGTGCCGGCGATCGCTCCCGAGTTTCATCCGCCACAGAAGCCCTTGCCCGAGCTTGGCCGCGTCGGCGTAGACATGGATCGCCAAAGACCGCTGACTATTCGCGAGGCGCTGGCGCTGGCTCTGGAAAACAACAAGGACATTGAAGTTGCGCGGCAAAACGTCAAGATTGCCGAGTTTGATCTGACTGCTGCGCGCGGTGCTTATGATCCCCGCCTCAGCTCGTCCACTTACTACGAGCGAATCGAGAATCCGATTTCAAGCTTTCTCGCCGGCGGGTCGAATGGCACGACAACTTCAAGCGACTACACCGGAACTGCCCGGCTCGAAGGACAGGCGCCGAAGTTTGGCGGCAACTATCGCCTGGATTTCTCATCTATCCGCCAGACAACCAATAATCAGTTTGTGGCGCTTAGCCCGCAATATCCGACAGCCTTGACGTTTAACTATACTCAGCCGCTGTTTCGGGGTTTGCGCTTCGATAACAACCGCCGGCAGATCGAGATCGCCAAAAAGAATTTATCGCTGACCGATGCGCAGTTTCGCCAACGGGCCATTGAAACTATCACCAGCGTGCAGCGAGCCTACTGGGATCTGGTGTTTTCCCTCAGGAATTTGCAGGTGCAAAAGGATGCCGTGCGCGATGCGCAGTTGCAGCTCGAACACAACCGACGTCTGGTTTCCGAAGGGGCGCTGGCGCCAATCGACGTGGTGGCAGCCGAGGCGCAGGTGGCGGGTTTCGAGCAGAGCCTCTTCATCTCTCTGGAAGAAGTATCTCGTGCTGAAAACAATTTGAAGAACCTGATCGCGGTGAACCACCAGGCTGAGCTCTGGAACCTGTCAATCGTTCCTACCGATTCGGTCGAACTAGCCCCACCGGAAATCTCTTTGCCGGAGGCGCTGAAAGCCGCCATGGACAACCGGCCCGAGCTGCAGCAGTCGACTGTTGTACGGGAGATAAATCAAATCGATCAGAAGTATTTTCGCGAACAGACTAAGCCGGCAGTCGACCTGATCGGCAGTTACGGCATGGTCGGTTTGGCAGGTTCGCAGAGCGGGGCAGGAAACCCCTTCCTCAGCGCGTCAAATCTGGAGCTTCGCGATAGAGTGGATCAGCTTCTGGCGCAGGCCGGACTGCCGCTATTGACGCCGCAGCCACCGCAAGCGCTATCGCCTTTTCTAATTGGAGGCTACGACCAGTCGCTGCAAAACCTTTTGAGCAATCGCTTCAACAATTTTCGTTTTGGCGTGCAAATCAACTTGCCCCTGCGGAACCGCACTGCCGAAGCGCAGTTAGGCCGTTCACTGGTTGAAGGCCAGCGTATCGCGACACAGCGGGAACAACTCGAGCAGTCGATCCAGGTTGACGTAAGGAATGCATTGCAGGTGGTGCGCAGTGCGGAGGCGCGATTGCGCGCTGCGGGTATTGCGCGGCAGGCAAGTGAGCAACAGTATCAAAGCGAGCAAAGAAAACTCGACGCCGGACAATCAACCGTGTTCCTGGTGCTTGAGCGCCAAACAGCTTTGACGACCGCACGTGGAAACGAGCTGCGGGCGCAAACCGATCTCAACAAGGCAATCGCGGAACTACAAAGAGCAACCGGCAATGCGCTAACGACCAACAACATCGTAGTGCGTGTGCGCTGATTCAGGTCTCCCCGACAACCGGCAGCACCGCACACGAGAGGACGGTGAGTATCTGGGGCGAAAAACTCACCGCCTTTCACCTAAGTAATGCAAACTGTTAGTTTTTATGAGATCTGAGATCTGAGATCTGAGATCTGCGATCTGCAATTGCGATTTGAGAAAGATGATCTGAGATCGGAGATTTGAATTTCAGATCTGAAACCTCTAACCCACCTTCTCCAGAATGACAAGTCCTCCCAAGCAAGCCCCCAGGATAATAATGGCGGCGACGATGTACCACGTAATCAGCTTAGTTTTACAAGCAGGGCATCGGGTCCTAGCCCAGCCGGCCCGTCTGCCACAGGTTGGACACTTCATATTGTTATCCCCGAATCGCGATTCTTGAAAGACTAGAGGCATGCTTTCGGTCGGGCGGTACTTTAGCATATCGCATCAATCCCGTCTTTTTCTCAGTTCAGCTCAGTTCAAGTGCAAGTGCGTCAGCGGTGGTTGAATTCAGGCGGGAAAAAGATTCTCTCTTGAATTGCCTCAGGGCATTAGCGATTCTGAGTTAACCGGATCTCCCGGCCTCCGAAGAATGGCCCATAACGGCCAGTGATCAGACAGTTTGATCGTTCGGTTTATTCCATTGCTGGTCGCTTCAAGATTTCGCAGCCATATCCAGTCGAGTTTTAGATCAATTGGAATAAACAGTGCCCGCCGGGAAAAGGTGGGCTCATCATCGAAGGGAGTTTGAAAACCTTCTGCCGCGAAGAGGTTGAAGGTTTTAGTGACTGCCGCCGGTTCCCAGGTATTTAAATCGCCCAGGACAATAGCCGGCAAGGCTTTGCCGTAGCGAGCCAGGTCTTTTATGACAGCCTTCATTTGTTCGACTTTGCAGTCGACCGGT
The DNA here is from genome assembly GCA_036507195.1 of Pyrinomonadaceae bacterium. Classification (GTDB taxonomy): domain Bacteria; phylum Acidobacteriota; class Blastocatellia; order Pyrinomonadales; family Pyrinomonadaceae; genus PSRF01. The sequence continues at coordinate 35,280 of DASXQM010000207.1, forward strand.
ATCCGTGTTTCGGAATGGACGGAATAGACGCGCACGGCAGCCCGCCCGAGTTTTATTGTCGCGCCAAGCGCCACTCTCCGCCTGCCGCCTGGGCCTTTATGAGGCAAGACCAGGCGGCGAACGTCGGTCAGGGGATATGCGCTCAAGATAGCAACGCCGGTTTCTTCCTCTTTCTCACTTTTCGGCGCCGGCGGGGCAGCCCAGGCGTAATACATGCCTAAATCCTCGGCGAGAATCTCAGCGGTATTTCTATTGCCGCTGCGTTTCTTGTTTCGGTCCACCTCCTGTAACCCGAGAATTGCAGCGCCTCCGATTTCCGCGTCCTCTTTCAGCAGTTGTGCCAGCTTGTGAAGATCGTCTCCACTGCGCCAGCGGATGTTGTATGAAACAACTTTGATGGTTGGAGACGACTGCAGCGCGGGTACTGACTTTGGCGCGCGTCCTATCTCAAGCAACCGCGATTGACTATCAACATCGAAACTAACCGAGGTTTCAGCGAAGTTGGTTGAATGGCAGTATGAAGGAGAAAAGGAAAACCCGATCGGCAACCCAGCCGTTAGTAACATCAAGAAGACCTTTTGCATGGTAAAAACTCAGTGTCCGCTGGCGCTGCCTAAAATTCTAATCTCAGCCCGTCAAATGCTGCGATCGTTTCGCCGGGCCAATGTTCTCGCGCTTCACGGGCAAGATCGATGCCATCCCACTCAGCATAAAGATGGCTTAGCACCAAAATTTGAGGCTGACACTTTCTTGCCAGTTGCATTGCGTCCGCTAATTCCAGATGGGTTTTTACGGGTTTGTTTTTGCGAAAAGAACATTCCATCAGCAGCACGCCGGCGCCTTTGGCAAATTCGATAAGCTCGTCGGAGTATCCCGTGTCGGACGTGTAGACCAGCACACTGCCGCTTTTATCTTTCAGTCGGAGGGCAAGGCTTTCTCTTGTATGAGGCGTCGAGAATGTAACCGACTTGAGTCCGGGCAACAGTTCAAATTCATTCTCAGGTTCCACTTCTTTCAGCTGCACTGGAAACGGCTGCTCGAGTAAACGGTAATGATTCGCCTGATCGATCGCCTGAAGAATTTTAATAAAGCCTACTGGGCCATAGATACAGAGCGGCTGCATCCGTTGCTGCGTCTGGGGAGCCGAACGCGTTCCAAAAAGAAAAGGCGCGAGGCCACCGATGTGATCCAGGTGAAAATGGCTAAGCCAGATTGCGTCGAGATTAACCCAATCAAGTTTCTCCCTGGCCATATGATGTGGGGCGTCAGCGCTTATGTCTAACAAAGCCCGTCCGCTTTCAGTCTCCAGCCAATAGCCGGCAGCGGCGCGACCGGCATGCGGAACTGAGGTGCCTGAACCGAGGACAACGAGTTTCACAAGTTACTTCTAACGCAAGTTGTTAATTTTCGTAAGTACTCCGAGAATCAACTGAGTGCCGGCGAACCACCTGCGCCTATTGACAGCGTGCGGTCCTATGAGGTCAAAACCACCATGCGGTAGCGGGTGGGTTTCGTCGCCTTCAGCCAGCTGACCTCATGGGTCCGCAACTATCGTAATCGGCAGTCGGACTCAAACTGCCTTCACTGCCGCGTTACAGGGCACACTTGACCAAACGCGCAGCCTCAGTTAAACCTCAAGACGTAATGGACGAATCACAATTCGAACTGGACGTGTTGGCTGTGTTCTCCCATCCCGACGATGCCGAACTTTCCGTGTCGGGCACATTGCTCCGTTTGAAGTCTCTTGGGTATCGCACGGGTGTGCTCGACATGACGCGCGGCGAGATGGGCACGCGCGGTACACCGGAAGTGCGAGCCGAAGAATCTATTGCGGCTGCTCGCATCATGAAGCTGGATTTACGCCTCAACCTGGGACAACCGGATGGCCACATCTGGTTGACTGAAGAAGCGCGCAAGGCTGTTGTTCGCGTGCTGCGCTCGCATCAACCGAAAGTGTTGCTCACGACGCACTGGGAAGATCCTCATCCCGATCATGCCAACACCTGCCGGATCGTGCGTGAGGCCGCGCGCCTGGCGACCATGGCGCGATACGATGAAAACGCGAACCAGCAGCCCGTACGAATGCCCGCCATCATGCACTCGCTTTTCTCGCGGCACGTACTGCCGTCGTTCATTGTTGATGTGTCTGATTTCATCGAGGAAAAGATGGCGGCAATCAAGGCGCATGCGTCTCAGTTTTACCAACCGGACTCAAGTGAACCAGTTACGCGAATCAGCGATCCAGGCTTTCTTGATCAAATGGAGTATCGCATGCGTTACTTTGGCTCGCTCATTGGCGTCGCTGCGGGCGAACCGTTCTATGTGCGGGAAGCTTTGAACGTTGAAGATCCGGTTGCGTTATTGACGAGGCCAATGAACATTTACTCCTGACCGCGTTTGCCGGTCCTGCAAGAGCGAGGCAAGCCCGCCATCCCGACCTTAGAGATTTTCAGAGATTATCACTGTACGTTGAACGCGGTTCGTCTTAATAAAAACCTCGCGAGCCAGATTGTCTCAGGGTTGGGAAGGCGGCCTTGCCCTCGCTCTTCCTGGCCGTGGGCCACTCTCTTTGGGCTTTTCACTGAGCAACCCACGTGCGACGGCAATTAGAGCAGTAGCGCGTGGAGCCTCACCTTCGAAGCTGCGCGCCAGTTCGATCGCCTGAGTCGCATTCTCCTGCGACAACGTTCGGAACACCCCCGGCAAGTTAAAGTCGTCGACTGTGTTATTGCGCAACAAAGACATGGATTTGGTTTCCAGTCGCATCTCCAGCCGGCTGTCCTCACCACTGAAACCTTCGGCGGAGTTCGAAGCTTTCGCGACTTCCAGCATAGTCTCCCAGGCCCGCCCGCGGTCCGTCGCCAGGAAAGCGTTGGCAACTGCGACGAGCGCACGCGGCCGGTCGGGATCGGAACCATCAATGCGGCGCGCCTCGACGGCAGCTTCTGCGATGATTCCCAGGGCCTTGTCGCGATCCGCCGGCGGCAAAGCCTTAGCTGTTTGCGTCAATAACCAAACTCTCTGAATGTGCGTGAGTTCGCCCTTGGTGGCCAGCATCAGGGCTTTCTCAGTATCTTTTTTATCAACCGCGGTCAGTGCCAGCGTCATATCCACATATGGCCTGGCTTTTTTGCGGACCTCGCTCTCATCGATTTTTTCCGTGAAGTCGCGGGCGCGCAGGTCACCCTTCTGCGCCGTTTTGATAGCCAATTGCAGATAAATGGCGTCACGTTCAGCCGAGGTTTTAGCGCGGTCAATTCGATCAAGTGCCTCTTCGATGTCTTCAGGTTTCCGATCGGGAGCAAGCCCGTGCTGTATCAGATTATTACCGTCTTCATCGCGCATTTCCCGCTGGTCCGCACCTTGTCCGAGCACCGCCATTTCGCTGCGCAGTTGGTCTACTGTTTCTTTCGCTGCATACTGTTCGAACAGCGGCAACAGCCGCTGGACGACCATGTATTTGCCCTGTAGGCCAGACGTGCTGCGATCTTGTTCGCGCGCCGGCGAAGGTCGCAGGAGAACCTGAGCAGCCGTGCGAAAGAAGGCATTACGCAACTCCGGCGTAACCTCCGGTGCGGGCGTGCGTTGGTTCATTTGCGACCACTGCTGGCCGCCGCCGGGGTCGAAGGTAATGAACACATGCGGCGTGAATAAATAGGAAGCGAGCAGCGAGATAGTATTCGCATCCGCGTTCAGATCCGTCTCCGCAATTGTGAGCATTTTGGCATAACGCTGATCGGCGGCGACCGGATTTTTGTCGCGCAGGAAGGAAAGAAAATTAAGCCCTTCCATCGTGATTGTCGCGAGCGCCGGATTCGCAAATTGCAGCGCTCGCTCCACATCGGTCTCAAGCAATTGATTCGCCAGGCGCAAGCGTTGTTTGATCGCCATCGAGGTATCGAGCGGGGACGGCGAGCCGGCATCAGTTGCCTGGCGCGCGCGCGCATCCTTGAGTTTGTCCAGAAACTCTTCACCGAGGGTGCGATCGCGCTTGGCCGCAAGGCGCAAAACTTCTGAGCGCAAATCGGGCGGCGCAGATAAAGTAAAACTTCCCGTAGCGGCCTGCTGGCGCTGGCGGTCTTCTTCCATGCGGCGCGCGGATTCCTGATCGGCCACCTCAGCCGAATCCCAGGCCTTGCGAAACAGCGCTCGAGCCTGCTCCGGATCAGGCTCCCAGAGAGCGTCGGCAACTCGCGAAAAAGTACGCGCGCGCAACTTCTGATCAGGAGAGCTGCGGGCATCGTTTGCCAGGGAAACCAATAAGGAAAGAGCTAAAGCTTTGTTGGTCGGCTTTGGCTTTTGCCGCGGCAGACTCCGCTTTGCTTTTAGCTGAAGACTTAAATGGGGTGACAACAGCCGGTGATGGCGACGCTGTCTTCTGAGAAGTTTCCTGAGCCTCAATTGCTGATGGCAGCGAAGAGAGAAGGAGGACTGTTAAAAGTAAAAGCAAACGAGAAGAGAGAGGAGAAGCGCCTTGTCCCATATCATTTCTCCTGAGCAACGGATTGTTTAGACAGGTATAGGCGAAGGGATTAACGTTTGAAGCGAGTTTCGGTTCCAAAAAGGTTTAGAGTCCAATCCTTAGATTGCTTCGGTGGCCGAGCAGCAAGCTAAAGCTTGGGACTCTGAACTTCAGACAGCGACTACCTCCAGCTCAGGATCAATCTCCTGTTTGAGCATTCCCTCGATTGCCATTAATGTGCCGGTGAGCGAACTCGGGCAACTGCCGCACGCTCCCTGGTAGCGGATACTCAGCGTATGGTCCTTTAGTCCCAGCACCTCAAGATAACCACCATCACCCATCAATGCCGGCCGGACCTTCTCATCCAGTATGTCGTTGATCTTCATTAACCGCGGATCGTCGCTGGTGACCGCGGCTATCGCCCCACCCACCGCTGCTGCCGCCGCCGGCGAATTCACAGCTGCGGCGGCTCGAATGGGCACAGCAAGCACGGGCAGCAAGTCGTCCCAGTCGCCTTCGTCATCCTTCTCGATTGTGATCATGCGGTCCATGTAGAACACGGAGACCACGTGGCCCACATCGAATAACGACTTGGCCAACGGGTCGTTTTCTGCCTGATCCGCGGAGCCATACTGATGGGTTGTTCCATTGCTGACGGCTTCCCTCAGAATAAATTTAACCGCATTTGGATTGGGTGTTTCTTCGATATCACTAATCTTAGGCATTGCTCAATCTCCGTTGGTTTCCCACTAACAATAGCTAATTTGTTTCTCTCTTCTGTATCCTTGAGAACATTATAACCAGTTTGGAGACGAAGCGCAGTGGCGCACGGTTGGACCTGGATTTCAGCCCACGAAAATACCGGAAACTGCTGGTAGATTCTGCGAGAAAGAACTATTGCCAAAGGGCCCGCGCGGGAATATACTCCGTCCCCTCACTTGCCCCCCCTTTCAGATAAGGTGAGCCAAGTTGAGATGGAGGCAGGCGATTGCGAGGGTCGCTTGCCTCTGCTTTTTTTGGCGTGGTCTTTGGCCTTTGGGCTGCGGTTTTTGATCTTTAGCGAAGAATACTTTTTTGAAGGGCGTTAGGCCTTAGGCCTTTGGTCTTTGATCTTTAGCGAAGAATACTTGATCCTATTAGGGGCAAGTTAACCATAGAAAAAACCAAGACCAAAGACCAAAGCCCTAAGACCATTTAGAATGAACATCGGCATCACGGTCTATCCAACTTATGGTGGGAGTGGCATTGTCGGCTCGGAGCTGGGGAAGGAACTGGCGGCCCGAGGCCACACGGTCCACTTCATCTCCTCCGCTTTGCCCACCCGGCTCACGGAACTTAATGAGCGCGTGCGCTTCCATGAAGTAGAGATGATGTCGTATCCCTTATTCGAGCATCAACCATATACCCTGGCGCTCGCAACCAAGATGGCGACAGTGGCGGAGGCGGAGAACCTGGATCTTCTTCACGTACACTATGCGATCCCGCACTCGATCAGCGCTATTCTCGCGCGCGAATCTCTCAAGCCAAAGCGGAATCTGCCCGTGATTACCACGCTCCATGGAACTGACATTACGCTCGTCGGCGCCGATCCTTCGTATCTGCCGATCACGCGCTACGGCATTGTTCAATCAGACGGCGTCACCGCGATTTCGCATTACTTGAAAGGGGCGACCAAAGAGATTTTTCAGTTTGACGATATCGAAGTGATCCCCAACTTCATTTGCCAGACAGATTACGCGCGCCACCCGGTTGCAGAGCTGCGGTCATCGCTGGCTTCTGAAGGCGAACCACTGCTGGTCCACGTCTCCAATTTTCGTCCGGTCAAGCGACCGGTTGATTGCGTCGAGATACTTGCGCAGGTATTGAAAAAGGGAATCAGCACGCGGCTGGTCATGGTTGGTGATGGCAGCGAACGCCCGAGTGTCGAACACAGAGCGCGCTGTCTGGGTGTTTACGACAAGTGCGTCTTTGTCGGTAAGCAACCAAAAATAGTTGACTATCTTTCGGCTGCCGACGTTTTGCTGCTGCCATCTGAACAGGAATCCTTTGGTCTCGCAGCGCTCGAAGCGATGGCCTGCGAAGTACCCGTTATTGCGTCCCGGGTGGGTGGAATTCCGGAAGTCGTCACGGATGGCGAGACTGGCTTCTTGAGCGAAGTGGGCGATCTGGAAAAGATGGCCAAGGATGCAGCACGGCTCTTGAGCGACATCACGCTCCGGCGCGAGATGGGCAAACGCGCGCGTGATTCCGCTGTGGGGCGTTATCGCACCGACATTGTCATCCCGCAGTATATTGAGTTTTACGAAGGTGTTCTACGAAAGACACTTAAGTAGGTCTTTGGTCTTAGGTCTTTGCAAGATTAGTCTTGGGTCTTTGGGCTTTGAGTTTTGGGTTTTGCTCTTTGCTAGTGAGATCTGAGATCTGAAATTTGAGATCTGAAATTTGAAAACAAAGCCCAAAGGCCAAAGACCCAAGACCCAAACCCATTCTCGCGCTCACCTAAATGCGTTCTATCGTCATCGGCACTGCCGGCCATATCGACCACGGAAAGAGTTCACTCGTCCAGGCCTTGACGGGAAAGAATCCCGATCGTTTACCTGAAGAGAAACGGCGGGGCATCACCATCGACCTCGGTTTTGCAGATCTTGATCTCGGAGATGTGCGCGTTGGCTTTGTTGATGTGCCCGGTCACGAACGCTTCGTGAAAAACATGCTTGCCGGCGTGCACGGAATTGATGCCGTCGCGCTTGTGATTGCGGCTGACGAAGGGGTGATGCCGCAAACACGCGAGCACTTTGATATCTGTCGCCTGCTCGAGGTGCGACAGGGACTAGTGCTGCTTACCAAAACAGATCTGGTGGAGGATGAGCTGCTATCTCTTGTGCGCGCCGAGGCTGAAGAACTGGTTGCCGGATCATTTCTCGAAGGAGCGCCGATCCTCCCTGTAAGTGCGCGAACGGGAGACGGCCTGGAAGAATTTCGCGCGGCGCTGCGCCAGATCGCTGAAAGGGTTCCGGCACGTTCTTCAGACTTTGTGGCCCGGCTGCCAATTGATCGGGCGTTCACTATGAAGGGTTTTGGTGCGGTAATTACGGGCACCCTGGTATCGGGAGAGATTGCGGCAGGAGATGAACTTGAACTGCTTCCCGCAGGTCTTCGCGTACGCGCTCGCGGAGTGCAAGTGCACGGAACTTCAGTTGCGCGGGCGCAGCCCGGCCAGCGAACCGCAGTGAACCTCGCGGGAGTTGACGCAGCGGATATCGAACGAGGGATGGTGCTGGCTCCGATTGGCCGTTTACATCCGACGCAAGTGATTGACGTTCAGCTAAGCGTTTTACCTGGTGCACCGCGGCCCATCCGCACACGTTCTCGTTTGCGCGTTCATATCGGATCGGCGGAAGTACTTGCTCGCGTCAGGGTACTCAATATTCGCGGCGAAATCCCGCCGGGCGAAAATGCTTTTGCGCAACTACGATTCGAAAGCCCGGTAGTGGCACTGCACGAGGAGCGTTTTATTGTTCGCTCGTACTCACCGGCTGAGACTATCGCCGGTGGACTGGTTCTTGATCCTCAGGCAACAAAACATCGTGGCAGGGAATTGGCCAGGACTCATGAGCGTTTGCGCGCATTAACCGGCGAGCAGCGGCCTGCCAAACTCGCTGTGTTTGTCGCAGCGTCAGGCGATCAGGGATTAAGACTCTCGGATATCGCGGCGCGAACAGGATGGAAGGACGAAGTGGTTTCGCAGGTTGCGATCAAGGCCCGGGAAGCAATGATAGTTGAGGCCGAAGGAGTCTTCGTTGCCAGGGAGAATTTTGAACGGCTCGCTCGAACCGCAGTTGAAGCAGTGAAGCTTCATCACCAACGCGAGCCACTCTCTCGCGGACTGGCGCGCGAGACCCTGCGCGAGCGTCATTTCGCTCCTGCGGCTCCTGAAGTATTTCGTGCGGTGATTGCACATTTGGAACAGGATGGCGCGCTGGTGACCGAAAGGGATGTGGTTCGCACCAGCGAGCACGGAGTCGAACTATCGCCGGCTGACACGCAGCTACGCGAAACCATCGCCAGGGCTTACCAGCTGGCCGGACTCGAAGCCCCCATGGTTGAGCAAGTACTCGCAGATGCTGGAGTCTCAGGGGCTCAACGCGCGCATGGAAGAAAGATTCTGCAACTACTGATTGAG
>DASXQM010000208.1:0-7316 GCA_036507195.1 Pyrinomonadaceae bacterium
ATGCGGCCGTCGAGGCACACCAGGTCGAGGTCGTTCAAATCGAGCAGCGTTCGCAGTACAGAAGTCCACGGCGCGTTCGTGATGTTCACTCGCACGGGTACATCCTGCACGTCATAATCGAGCACGATGTTCGCTCCGTAAGCTTCGTTTAGTTTGTTGACAAAGCTCAGGAGAGTAATAGGCCGGTTGCTTTCATTGGTGATCGTAATGTTCTCACCGCGGAACTGCGTGTCACATAAGCTTCCACGTGCTGGTTGTGGTCTAGTCTCACCATTTGTCTCTGGTACAACTTGAGCTTCTGCGGGCGCGCGCGCGATTATGCTTCTGAGAGCGGCGGGGGATGGTTCGGGACTTGGAGCGACAGTGGTTTCGCGAGCAGTTGAAGGGGTCGGACTCGGCAACGGACTACTCGTGGGCTGATTCACTTCATCCTTTGCATTCAGGTTAGCCGCAATGACATTTTCGGGGCCGCCAAGAAGTGGTTGAGTTGTGATCGGAGAGACCGAAGTCTGTTCACCATATGATGCTTTCGTGAGAGCAGGGGTCCTCCGAGAATCGTCTCCTGCGTACAGAGGTTGTGCGAATTCAACTCGCGCATGCGCCCGTTCAACTGCTGGACGAAGGCGTAGCATCTCTGTCCTTGCCGTTTGCGAAACGGGGTTTCTCTTGAGATAGCGTCCGCGCACTGCATCCTGAAGAAGTTCAAATTCGCTGCCGCCTGTCTGGATCGACGATCGGTCGGGTTGCGGTGTTATGCCAAGGCTGCTGGTTCCCGGTGCGGAATTCTGTTGCCTGTTGCTATTTTGTTCTTCACCGATCGTCTTTAGTGCGGGCGATTGAGTCGGCTGTGCCTGCTGCTCATCGCTTTTGGCGGCGGTGGCGGTTGTGGTTGCGAAATCTTCTTGACGATCCCATTCAACTGTTTTGGTCGTTCCGTTCTGGAGGCGAAAGACCACCCCTTCGGAGTCAATCCTTGTGAGCATCGCGTCATAGAACTTAGCGCCGACTGTGGCGGCGAGTGTTCTCTTCTCAGAGGCGATGTAGAGCCAGGCGCCGCGTTGTCCTCCGGTATCGATCCTTCCGGTGGGGACGATCTCGGTTTGAAGGTAGGCGGTCGTGATCGGTGGTGGGAATTGCCCTGTGTTAACGGCTGTCTTTACGGATTGCTGCCATGATTGCAACCGCGCGAGGAGTGTTGGCACGGATGGCGTCGCTGGAATCGCCGAAACGATTTGATTGTTTATCATCGTGCCGGGAGTTCTCACCAATGGCGAGACATTTACCGCTCCGTTCGGACTCGCAACTCCAGCGCGGTCAACGAACGGATCGGAGATGTTTGCGATCGGCGCTAGTTGTGGATAGAGCGCCGCAGCGAGCCGGTCTTCTGTATCTGGCGGGAGGCGAGGAATGACTGCCTGTGCTTCGCGACGGACCTGCTCAAGTTCAGCCGATGTGACCTCGGCGCGTGCGCTTTTACCGAACACAAGATGCAGGCTCATGGTGAGACACGCTGTGAGGGCAAAGATCACTGCGAGCACGATCATGTTGCTCGCGCGGGCGATTACTGACTTAACTGGTACTTGGATGGGGGCCATCTTCCGAGTCATGGTGTAGTTATCTCCTTCAGGGTTACTTGGTATTGGCGCGAGCGTTTTGCGCTTTCTGGAACTCTTGCTGCAATTCGACGGGGATTGGCGGCAGGAGCCCTGCCGAGGGAGCGTCGTAGGTCACCAGAGTCATGTTGACGGTCTCGGCCTTGTTGAGCGCGCTAATCGTGATATCGGTGACGTAAATGATCCTGGGGTATTGCGCTATGTCGCGAATGAAGCTTGCTACTCCCGCGTGCGTGCCGACGATCTGCGCTGGGATGCGCCGCTCGTTAAGAGCGACCTGTTGTGTCGTGGTCGGTTGTTGATTGCTGACATCACTGGGTTGATTGGAAGCCGATGGTTGAGTTGAGGCAGTGCTGGCGGATTTCACTCCCGGTTTGCTCGCGTCAAAGACTGTGACCCGAACATTATTGCGATGGGCCAGATCTTGAATCGCGGCCATCACGTTGGAGACTTCTGCTTCCGCAGGCAAGAGTTCACGCGCGGTGCTGTAGTTAGTGATCACACGTCTGAACTCTTCCAGAAATTGCGGCCGCGTCTCCTGCATCATGCGCGCGATCGCGTTCTGTTTGTGCAAGCGCTGCAACTCGGTGCCTAACTGATCCTTGGCTGAGATCATTGGTGACAGGAACTGCCAGTAAAGAAGCGCGCCCAAAGAAACAGCCAAGAGACTCGAATAGATGAGAGTCTTCTTTGGTCCCATAAGAATCGCTGCCTTGATTGCCTTGTCCTTGAGGCCAGCGAGTGAGCTGAGACCGCCCTTCTTTGCCCGCGATTTTTTGATGTTGGGTTTTCTGCTCATCTTTGGGTTCCATTCATTGGCTTAGTGTTAGCTCCGTTCGCAAACGGCGGCTGTGGAGCGACGATTTGAGATGGTGCTGCCGAGCTTGGCGCTGGGGCGGGCGTAGTTGGCATGGTTGCGGCCGATGCTTCTGTTGCCGTGGTACCAACTTGCCCCGGCGTTTTCATCGGCGAGTAATTGGCGCGCACGGTAAACTCGATCACGTTAGAAGACTGAGGCGTAGCGGTGGCGGATGTGCCTGCCAGCGAAGTACCGGCAACATTGTTGTTGGTAAGAATATTGGTGAAGAGACCATCGGAAAACTCTAACGTTTTGGCAAAGGCGGTGATCGCTTGTTCGTTGCGTGTTCGCCCTTTGATCTCGACGTTTGTGCCTTTGACGTTGACCTCGGCGACGTACCAACTCGCGTCGCGGGGCCAGCGAGTGTCGAGATCTCTGAGCAGTTGATGGGTTGCCGGTTGGCGCTGCCTGAGAGAGATCAAATTGTCCAGCAGGCTTCTGAACATTCCGAAATTCTTCTTTGAAGACTCGTAATCCTCAGTGGCCTGCTTCAGTTGTGCAGCCGTTTGTTTTTCAGCCTCGATGTTGCTGCTAATCCTCAAGGCCTCGGCTCGATTCTGAAACCATGTCGTGGCGAGAAATGCAACTATGACGATTACAGGTGCGGCCATCGCAAGGCGCGCCTTGCGCGCTATCTTTTGCACCCGGGCCACTTCAATAATCTTGTGCGACTCTGAAAACTGCTCGAGTTGTTCCTGCGGGGCAACACTTAGGTCGACCGGGCTGGGTAATTCCGTTTCAATAAGCGCCCCCAGCGCAAGCGTCGTCGCGTAGTCCAGTTCATCTCCTTCGGTCGCGCGATCTGTCGAATAGTTCAACCTAATGCCTTCGATTAAGGCGTGGTGCAGTTCTGGAGCTTCACGCAAGACCTGGAAAAGCTGGTCTTCGAGCGCCGGAACGGCAGAGACGACGACTCTGCCGACGAAATCGAGTCCGAGTTGTGCGAGGCTTGAGGGAGCGATGAATTTGATCAGCACGTCCCGGGTATGAGCGGCGATCATTTCCAAGCTCGCGCCGCGTTCAAAGCGTTCCTCAGTCTCGTAGATATATCCGCTGTGAGGGCTCCAGAGTCCCATCGCATATCCGCCTGCTCCGACGGTTAGAAACGCGGTGTTGCACGTGTCGACATCTACGCCGCTGCTTAGCCAGAGGCGCATATTGCAGCGAGTGCGCGTCTCCAAACGAATGCGGGCACGGTCCTCCTGCTTAAGGTGAGTGGCGCGCTGGGTGTCTAACCAGGCGTTCGCTTTCCTCAGCGTGTCTGCAATATCGGCAGTTTCAGCTTGCGTCAGAGTCAGCAAACGATCGGGCGTGCGCGAGTAGGTGAAGTTAAAAGCTGCGGCGTTCGGATCGGTATTGGCAGCTTCAATAATTGAACGAAGTATCTCTTCATCAGTTGACTCGGCCGTAACCGGCAACCGTGCAAGGCTCGTGTGTGCGTTCCATCCCAACACGCAGGTGCGGACGTCACTTGCGTTAATATTGACGGCTCTGCGTTCATCTGCCGGCACTCGGTGGATTTCGAAACCACCATCGGACGCATATTCGGCTATCACGGCCTCGCCCTTTTCCTCGTCGAAGGCAAGTCCGCAAGGGCTTTCCTCAACTCGCTGTTCGCGACGAAATAGAAGTCTCTTCATGACTGCTCCTCACTAATCAATTGAGCTGGTTTGAGCCAAGGTTGAGTGCGCGCGGCGTCGAGAGATATTCGATCGTCGCGCGGGTTTCTGCTGCCTGGGTGTCATTGGTTTCAATGCCTTCCGCCGCCAGCGTTGCCGAGATCGCGTAGCTGCGACCTGTGGCAGTGGTCTGCTCGGTGAACAGTAAGTTGCGGGTGTTGAAGGCCACAGTCGAAGTTCTTGCGCCTTCCATGCGCACAAGGCGACCATCCGCAGCGATCGTGTAGGTCACCGGGGGAGCTAGACGAACGAGTTGGCTACCCTGAGCAAAAGTCCGGTCGTGTTCGGCATCGGTGGACCACAAACGGCTCCACGCTTTGCCTCCTTCTCTGACTCGCGTTAGCGTCAAAATAACTGTGTTCGTTTGCGTGTTGGCGTTTGTAACTTTGCAGAGCGCGCTTCCCGGTGTTCCGGTGAAATCGAGTAGCAGCACGTAGTCGCCTGTCATGAAGGACCCGCGACTTGGAATCTTCACGGTTACGTCTGTATCGGTAGATGAAAACGGGGTGATGGTTGAAACGGGATCAATTGTGGAGTCGCCGCTAAGGACGGTGGCGCTACCTCCTCCTGCACCAATTGTGATGGGACCGCTTAACCTGATTCCGCCGTCCATCGGCATTTGTGGAAAGTCTGTAATGTTCTCGATGCGGTTGACGATAGGCGCGCCCGTGACACTTGTATTGGTAATGGCCGAACCGGAGTCTGACGCATAGGCGCCCAGATACTGTGGGTAGGCGGGTATAGCATTTGTGCTGGTGTAGAGAAGTGATCTGACACTACTGCGGATGCGGTAATAGCGAAGCACCGTCCCGGTACCGGTGCTCGATGGAAGCTCTACTCTGAGTTGATAAGTGTCGCCGGGAATATGAGGAGCGATCGTGACTCCTACGCCGAAAGACGTTGCGGCGTAGGAGCCATTCTCATAGATGACGATCGCTGAGGGGGCTGGGGCAAGAGAATCAACCGCGAGCGATCTCGCTGAGCCATCGCTGCCATAAAGAGTGGTCCAACAATTACGGCAGACCGGTAAGGAGGGAGTAAATTCCCAAACGCTTCCGCCTGCTGTGATCGCTCTCGTACTGGTGGTGCTGGGGTAGGCGCCGGTCTCAGTCGTCAATCTTGTTGCTCTTCCAGGCGTGTCAACGCTGTAGTCGGGAACGGGTAGAAAGGAAACTGTCTCTTTGCCCGCTCCTGGCGCTGAGGGACGGGTCAGGTTACGACCGGCGCCGTCGAAATCGCTGCGAAGTATTCCAGCGAGGGTGCCTCGACTTTCCTCGAGTTCATGGTCTTCTGCAAAGCTTGCCGAGGTCTTGGCAAATTTCGCGATGAAGGCGGTGCCGGCGATCATCACTATGGCCGTGATCGCCGTGGCGATGAGAATTTCGATCAGCGTGAAGCCGTTTTCTCTGTTTACTCGTCGCATGGCATTAACTCCCTGACGCACTGACTGTGCGGTTACCAAAGCCGCGCCAGACCCGCGCACTTTCGTCGTATTGCCAAATCTCGACCTGCCCTGACGGATGGACGGCGATAGCACGCGCTTCCGAACCATTGACCAAATAAATCGCTGGAAAAGGACTCTCAACGTTTGGATCGGTGGAACTCGGGGCGGACGGAAGACTGGCGAGGCGTCCATCGGAGGTATAACTAATAACGGTTGTGGGCACTCCAAGCGGGATCGCTGGAATCGCGCCCAGCGCTTGAGTGTTCGCGGCTATGGTCCATCCCGCAGGTAGTCGTAGCTCGTCGCCCTGGTAAACGTAACTCCAGGTTCCGGTTCCGCCAGCGGCAGACGGTGGACTAAAGCTGGTAGCACCTGTGCCTTCGAGTTGCAGAAATCTGGTCGTGGAGAGATTCGCGAAGTCGATGGAGACAGGTGGCTGCCGGTAGTTTTCCAGGAGTGTTGGCTCTGTGAGCGCATTAAGGCGTATGGCCGCCGCACGGCGTTCTCGAAGTCGGCGGGCGCAGTCTCGTGCGAGACGGCCGGCTTGATCTCGACCTGAAAATTGTGAGACGGCCACGGCCGCGACGATACTGATAATGGCGCAAACGATGAGCAGCTCGACCAGCGAGAATCCGGATGCGCCGTTCACATTAGATCGCCGGCTGTTGGCCACAAGCGATGCTTGCGCCAGTTTGGAGACACACGAATACCCTCGAGCTTTTGCTCTTTTTTCCATCTCTCATTCCCTGACTTTTGAAACTGATTAATGAGTAAAGACGTTCGCTTCGGAATCGCAAAGGACCAGGGCAAAGAAGTATGAGGCCCACGCGGACTGGAGAAGCATAAAGTTAATTAGTCACTCATTCATTCAGTTACCTGTATTACAGCCATCGCGCTCTCGAGCCTTTCTTATTGTTCTAAACTGCATGGCCCGACTCGGCGCGGACGAGACAAAAGCATGTTTCGTGCCGCAGCTTCATCAGCGTAAGAACTTCCGTTTTTGCGTTTCGGTTGAATTCTGACTAGGACAAAACGTCAATACGTCTTGGTGGTCGTTGGGGCGAGTAGGACAGTGTGTCTTAGTGCTGAGTGGTTCAAGAAAGGAAAACGTGAGAGTTTCGTTGGCTAAGGAGTTGCTAAGGTGATAGCTCGGAGGTGGCCGCTCTATGCATCTTATAAACGACCGCGTCGCGTTTCAGATCATCCTTAGCCTCTGCTGCTTTGCGGCCTGTGTTCCAGATGGTCGCAGTCAGGGACTTAGGATCACTGATGCTGATTTTCCCATCGAGGTGTCGTTAGCGAAGCCGGCAACCTCTTCAACCGTTGCTGTTTCAAACGGCACTCCCGTTGGTCCCTCATTGGTTCTTAACCCTTCGCTCAACGAAGCGGTGCGGCGCGAAACCGCCAAATACAGCATCGATCCGCTTTTGATCTATGCCTTGATCGCGCAGGAGTCAGGCGGCAGGGTGCGCGCCGTTAGCCCGAAAGGAGCGCGTGGACCAATGCAACTCATGCCGGCAACGGCGGCGCGTTTCGGCGTGCGTAATCCTCATGATGTTCCGCAGTCAGTGCGGGGTGGCGTCGAATATTTTGTTTGGTTACTTGATAAATTTGATGGTAATGTATTGTTAGCCTTGGCTGGCTACAATGCTGGCGAGGGCGCTGTTGAAGCCTACCGCGCGGGACGCGCCATCATATTACCTAACGGCCGGATCATTAAC
>DASXQM010000209.1:0-4913 GCA_036507195.1 Pyrinomonadaceae bacterium
AAACGCGCAGGCCTTACAACGAGGTCATCTATCTGGAGGGCTTGAGGAAGAAAGGGTCGCCACTGCTTAACTTCGCAGCCAACAACCCGAGTTGAAAAATCAAAAACTTCTTGACTTGTCCACCTCAGCTGAGTTGTTAGACCTCGTCTCTCGCGGCATCAAAGAGTGTCTTTATTCTTTGCCCCTGAGCACTACTGTCTTTTCAAAGAAGCCATTCTCGCCCCTACTCCGGTAGACGAATTGCTCGCGCTCGCCGTCCCGCGGGTAAAATGCCGGCGCGAACTTGAGTTTCGCGAGATCAACAGTACAGTTGGTTGCGACGAATTCACCTTCTTCGGGCGTCATCATGTCGTCTAAACTCGTGTACACACCCACATGCAGCTCAGCCGGGTCGGGGAATCTCTTTGAAATTAATGCAAAGACCTGTTTCAGCGTTGATTCGGAAAAAGATTTCTCGTCTAAGAGGACATCTACTCCGCGCGCTCTAAACTTTCCGCCCTGCGGATAATGAGTGCCTTCCGTTATGTCGCTTCGAGTGATGACGTAACGGAATGGAGACTGAGGCGATTCGGGGCATGGCTTTAAGTCCTTCTGAGAAGGGAGTGTCTGTGCGGCCACACCGCCGCTAACGTACAGGCAAAACCCGATGGCGAATAAAAGGGACACCGAAGTTACTCTTGACATATCTATCCTACTCCACAAGAAGAGGTCTAACGCTGGCCTTCAGCTGCGGCGCGCGATCAGCATCCGAGCAGAAGGAAAAGGCTACTTGAGAAGCATGCTATCGCGCCGTCAGCTGCAAGGCTTTGTTGGGCGGAACACATCAGACTCAACGAACATTAAGCGTCAGCGCTTTCATTTCTTCAACCTTCATCACAGTGAGCTGGTAGCGGCAACCATTTAGATGCCCGTAGCCTTCATCACTGGGACCAGAGAATTTCCCAAGAAAGATAACCGCGGCATTTCCTCCAGACTTCATTCTGGCGCCGTGGGTGCTGTAAGAAGACTTCATGCTTTCATCAAACCTCGAGTATGGTTCAAATTCAACCCACGTCCATGCATTTTCTCTTCGGCACGTCGGATCATCCAGCGCACTATTCTCCATATTGAAAGAATAGATACCCTTTACACGAATGACCTTATTCTCATAACCAGCAGAGTCACGAACAAGATCACAGTACGGAATCATCGGCATGCTGGCGAAGACTGAGAGATCAGGATCAGCGCAGGGAACAGAGACAAGCTCATAGTCTGGAGGACTCGCGCAAGGAGGAAGACCCAGGGTTTGAACAGCGGGAGCGCGATAGGTAAACCAAAAGCCTGCGACCGCAATACCAATAGCAAAGGTGAGTAGGGCAACGATGAGTCTTGCGGTTAATACTCGCATCTGGATCTGAGTTTTGGACACCAACCATTCAAGTTTTGTTCCACCCAACGTTTGAGTTGACGCGGCGGCGCGAATCAAAGCACCCTTCGCCGCACCACGCAAGTTGCGAGAGGCGCTCCCGCCGCTCGCGTCCAACGAATTGTTATACGGCGCCTCGAATGTCTGCACGAACTACTCTGCCTTCAGACGCCCCTTCATATCAGTGTATGCAGTTTCGATCAGCTTCATCAGAGCCGTGGCATCGACGTCACGTTCAGGTCTGAGTTTCACATGGCGCATGAACTTGCCAGTGCCTTCCAACAGGCGCTCGGGATCGGCAATCTCGGCGCCACGAAAGAACCCGACATTGACGTGAGCTTTGAAGGCATTGACATAGGCGAATGCTGCATCACCTACACACGCGGTCGGATGGCCATCATGCAATAACTCGCGAACATCGTCTCCGCTTTCGCGCATGGCCTCAAACCAGCGCTGCGCGATCGCTCCCAGTTCATCCGAATGCTCACGCATCCAGACCTCAATAGCTGGATCTCGCTTGACCGAACTGGGGAACCGCAGAAGTTGGCTCATGGCAATTTCATTTCGACGCCGGGCCACAAAGCTGGAATCTCGAGTCCCGCGGCCTCCTGCGCCGTACAACGCAGACCTTCAGCTGCGGCGCGCGAGCAGCATCCGAGCCGAAGGGAAAAGGTTACTTGAGAAGCATGCCATCGCGCCGGCAGCTGCAAGGCTTTGTTCGACAGCGCGTGCGGCGGAACTGCTCAGCGTTCCAGAACATATCTTCCATCAAAACCTTCCATCTCGAAATAAGCCAACTTTCCTGGGATACAAGATATGAGTGTACCAGCGTCCATGGCGACCGTCTTCGACAGAGCATCTGTCAGAGCCATCTCTCGATTATCAATATCTGGATTGTCCGACATCACATGGCATTTGTCAGGAGCACCCTTCTGTCTGAGCACGTTCTCAATCGACTGTTCAGATTGCTCATTCGCGGGAATGAGCGTTGCGAAACGAGGATCTAAGTCATGGCAATGGTTAAGAGCATTGAGCAGCTTCTTTCTGCCGCGCTGGGATTCAAGCAAGGACAAATACCTGGCCCGCTTCTCGGGTACCACGAAGGCGCGAGCAAACTGTTCTTCGTGAGGATTCAACGTTGCCAATTCGGTCCTTTCTATGTCGGCTAAAGCTGTCGAACGTCGGAGTTGACCGGGCGCGGCGATTACATTCAACCTTCGTTTCAATCAATCAAGTTGAGAAAGAGGCTATCCGCGCTCCGGTCCAACGAGTTGTTAGACCGCGCCGCTATTTGACCACACCTTCGTTCATATAGTCGGTGATGAAGAACTTTCCAAGAGGTACGCTGGGTCGCACTCTGATAAGCTAACATTGCGCTAACAATGTAGGGAATTAGTGTCGTCATGCCCCAGGTATTTGGCAGGCCGCCATGCCAAAGAAAATAATCATACAACGGTGAGCTGTCACTCATGATGATCCACGTGACTAACAGAGCCACGAGTACAACCACTCCTGAAAACAAGAATTGGAATTTCAGTTTTCTTGAAACTAAGGTCATTGTCTCTGCAGAAATCCGTCAGCTTTCAATCAAGGAGACCGCCGAACGCGGCGCTTCAGCGGCCGGGCGACAACTGGACTACGGGCAAGTTGTCGATGAGAGGCACGCTGACTCCGGTCCGCTGCAAGCGATTGTTGGGCCGCGTTGCAACATAAACTACTCCTTAGGCTTAGGCACGATAACGGTCCGCAAGGCACTCCGCCCGCCCTGCTTTCGCATGATGGCTCGTGCTCGGGACTTCTTGGCAATGACTTCACGGAGCGGCGCGTCCGGGTACTTTTCCCACTCCTTAGGTGCTCGCTGGTGTATCAGCGACTCCAGTTCATCCGCAAGATCCGGGTCGGGTGCCGGCCCCTGATACTTGAGTTCCTGATTCTGAGAGTGACGGTTGGCACGATTGCGTTGTGCTTTCCGTAACGGAATAAGCTTCCGCGCAGCGTGAGGGGCGTCGCCATACACATTGCGGCGGTCTCGCTCATAACTTAGCTCTTTCTTTTCCTGCGGTGTTAGTTTCTTCATACCAATCACGAGCGGCCCAACGCTACGCTTCAGCGGCGAGCGAAACCGCTCTACTTCAGATCATAACTCATGAAAACCTAGCTTCAACCGAGTCCGCTGCAAGCGCTTCGGTTGCCCTTGAAAGAAACCACTCAGCTCTCATCTTCTCCATAAATCGAGATCTCAATCCCAATGCGTAATTCGCCAGCGATAGTGATCAACTCGACCGGAAGCTCACTACTCTGCAGAAAACCATTCTTCCGGGCTATCCCAAAATCAAGCCGAACATCCTCAACGCCAACACAAGTGGCAAGGCCAACCAATTCCTTCCTATGAACGCGCAGGAACTCAACCGCATCAAAAATTTGCCGGCGCAAATCGTTCCCCGACGCATCGCTAACCACAACGGTGAAGCCCGAAGAATCCCAAAAAGAATCTCTGCCCCTACGCTCGCCCTTCACGAACACGTTGCAGGGAGCTAAAGCGCTGCCAGCCAAATAATCGCCTGGATGGAACTGATCTCCTGAAACTCTGAGCACGCAACCAGGCATTACGTTTCTCTCCGCAAACACTCCTTATTGGTTACACAAGCGAAGCAACCGAACGCCTGCCTTCAGCTGCGGCGCGCGATCGGCATTCAATCTAAAGGAAGAAAACTACTTGAGAAAGCTGCTATCGCGCCGGCAGCTGCAAGGCTTTCTTATATGCGGCGGATCTGGTTACCAATCATTCCTACCGGCTCGCGCCTCTCGAAGATGCCTTTCAAGAAATCGGACTGCCTCAGGATCATAACGTGATATGCCTCGACGTCGACGCGTGCGGGTTAATGATGCCATTGCTGCCTCAATTCGCAGGTCCTTCAGCGACTTGTTTTTTCTCGCATACCACCAACTGACAATGTTCATTGGCGACAGAGCATAATACTGTCGTAATCCTTTCGGCCAGTTTCCTTCAATTTGGTGTTGGATCAGATCAAAACAAGCCTCGCCAATGGTCGGAGAGGGAACGTTACCATGAATGTCCTGTACCTCGTGTTGAAAAGCCTCGGATGCCGTAGTTGCGTCGTTCAAGTGCGCTAAGAGGGCAGGAAACGCCTTTGTCCCTGCACTTTTTAACGTTGCGATAGCGTTCGAAACCCGTTGAGCGTTACTACTCTCAGCAAGAGAAGCAATAGCAGCTTCGTACGATCCCTCCGTCCGAGGAGTTTGTGGACGAATCGAACTGGACGCTATGAGACAAACTGCGATGCTTAAAATGAAGGTTCGTGGTCTCATTGGGGTAGCCGCATAACGCTGGGCATCAGCGGCGCGCACGAACCGCCGCCAGAGAATTGCCTTGCATGAGAGACAAGCTAATTGCGCGTCCGCTGCATGCCTTTATAGGTCTGCAAGCTTCTGGGTTCCTCAGCTAGTACTTTGAGCGTAGCGAGACTCGGTCTAAGTTAATGAGGAA
>DASXQM010000210.1:0-13876 GCA_036507195.1 Pyrinomonadaceae bacterium
GGGATAGGACTCGCGAATACTGCAGCCCGGCTCCAGCAACTGTATGGTGAGAATCACCGGATGGAGGTACGGAATCGCACCGAGAAAGGCGTAGAGGTAGTTATCGTTATTCCATTTCGGACTAACTCATAGACATGGACAGAATTCACAAGATTTAAAGGAACATGAAAAAGTCGCATCCACGCTTGCATCTACGCTTTCCACCTTCATGGAAATCTTGTAAATCCTGTCCCCTAGCGCTCGAGTGGGACTGACGGAATCGTCATGGCGGAAAACCTCAGAACTCTAATCGTTGATGATGAGCCCCTGGCGAGGCGCAATCTACGCCTGTTACTGGAGAAAGATCCGCAGATCGAAATCATTGGTGAATGCCGGAACGGACGAGAAGCCGTGACCGCACTCAAAAGCTCTTCACCCGAGCTGGTCTTCCTTGATATTCAGATGCCGGAGATGGACGGGTTCGACGTACTCGCCGAGGTCGGTCCAAAACAAATTCAGGCCATCATATTCGTCACTGCTTTTGATCAGTATGCGCTGAAGGCTTTCGAGGTACATGCACTTGATTATCTTTTGAAGCCTTTCGACGACGCCAGATTTCAAAAGGCACTTGACAAGGCCAAGTCTCAGATCGAGCAGCGACAAATCAATAAGATTAGCAGGAAGTTGCTGGCGCTGCTTGAAGATCGCGAGTACAGGCAGCAAGACCGTCAACAGAGACCCTATTTGACCAGGTTGATGGTCAAGCTTGCCAGCCGGGTGGTGCTTTTGAAAGTGAGTGAGATTGACTGGATCGAAGCAGACGGAAATTACGCGAAGCTACACATTGGTCGCAAATCGCATCTGCTGCGCGAAAAGATGCATGACCTTGAAGCCCAACTCAATCCGAAAAAGTTTGTGCGCATTCATCGTTCAATAATCGTAAACCTTGACCGCATCAAGGAGATGCATCCACACTTCAACGGCGATTATGTTGTCGTGCTTGAGGACGGCGCGCAGTTGAAGCTCAGCCGCAGCCGGCGCGAACATCTGGAAGCTCGTCTAAAGGGCAATCCATAGCGAGAGGTGGAGCGTCAGCCATTCGTAAGCAGCGCACTCGGTTACGGTATCCAGATTTTTTTGGCAAGGATGGTCTCTGTTTCCGCAGGAAGAACTATCTCAGTCGCCGACTTGGTAAAGAAAGCAAACCTTTTGTAGCTGGTTAGATATTGATTCCTGAGGCTGAAGAAACTACTGCTCTTAGCTTGGATCACCAGCGGCTGCTCAACCTTCCGCAGAATTTTCTGAAAATCCTCTGGGGCAACTCGAACGAGGACGCCACTTGCTCTGATTGCTTGCGCAATTGCGGCCATACGACCACTACTCCTGCACTCACAACAAATCACCTCCTCTGGCTTGTTTCTCTGACTGCAAACAGTTCGGAGTTCAAGTAGTTCAGAGTCCAAGCTTCAGCTTGTTCGTGCCGCAAGCGGCAAACCCTAAGGTTGTACTCTGAACTGCTTGACTTTCCATGCAGCAGTTCAGCATGCTCTGCCGACTGCCGACTGCCGACTGCCGTCTGGTTTTCATGGCCTTAGGCCGGCGCGCGTGAGAAGATCCTGAAAACGTTTATCGGAACGGAGTTTCGCGAACACGGGGTCGACTTTCAAGTTCATCAACCAGACATCGCGCTCTTCATAAGCCCGCTCCAGCCATTTGAAAGCCTGATCCCTCTCGCCCAGACCCGTATGAATAGCTGCGACCGTGTAGGGTGACACGTAACGTCTCGTCTCCAACTCGTGCAAATCAGTTAATACCTGACGCGCCTCAGCCGTTTTCCCTGAAGCGGCATAAGCATGGCCCAGCAGCGCCAGCATCAGCGGGCTGCCGGAGAGCTTCATCCCCTTTTGAAACTCGTCAATAGCCTGCGAGTACATGCCCTTTTCCTCGTAGGCGAGGCCGAGATACCGCCGCGCCGGAAAAGAGTTTGGGTCGAGGTTCAAAATTTTTCGGCACGTCGCGATAGCTTCATCGTTTCGTCCGGACAAGTAGAGGATCCAGCCGAGGTGTGAGCTGGCAATGAAGGACAACGGCTCGAGTTCCTGTGTGCGTTTAGCTTCGGCGATCGCTTCGTCAAACCGTTCCAGCGCCACAAGGTATGAGCTGTACCATTGATGAGCCGGAGCATAGGTTGACTTGTGCTTAATCGCCAGTTGAAACTCCCGCTCAGCTTCCACCCGATCACGATCCCAGCGAAACTTGATAAACGCCAGTGAGGTGTGCGCCTCGGCCAGGGTCTCGTCCATCTCGAGCGCTTTCACGGCGGCTTCCTTGGCCTTAGGAAACCCGTCTTTCGGTTGATGCACGCCGTAAATCACCTGCATGTTGTAGCAGTCAGCCAGGCCCGCATAAGCCGCAGCGTAGTTAGGATCCGTATTGATTGCCTGCTGGAAGTAATCGATGCCTTGTTGCAGTCCTTCGGGAGTGCGCTTATTCCAGGCGTTGCGTCCTTTCAAGTAGAGCCTGTAAGCCTCCAACTGTTTTTGCTCATCGACGTTCAACTTCAAGCGCAGGTTTTCAAAGATGTCGCGTGAGATTTCCTCCTGAACCAGAAGAATGTCAGAGAGCCGGCGATCGTAATGCTGGCCCCAGATCTGCGAAACACTATCCAGGTCAATCAGGTCTGCCTGAATGCTGATGGTATCGCCGTGGCGATGCACCCGGCCGGTAACAACTGCGCGCACGTTTAATTCCTGGCCCACTTTGCGCGGATCAACATCGCGGCCTTTGTAGCTAACCATTACACTGCGCGGAACCACTCGCAATTTGGGAAGTTTAGTCAGGCTATTGACCAGACTTTCGGCAATCTCGTCGTCAAGGAATTCAGCCTCGGCATCAGGACTGTCGTCGACAAACGGCAGGACTGCTATTGATTGGATGGCGGCAGTGCTCGCGCCCGCTTTGTCGCGTCCGCTCAGATAGGCAATGCCGACGACGGCCGCCAGTATTGCTGCCAGCGTAAGCGCAACTGCCGGTACACGCCGGGAGATAGTTTCAAGTTTCGAGTTCCGAGGTTCGAGTTCCCACTTTCGGGAAGCGGGACTGGATTCCGGCGGCAAAGACGCCGGGGCACCAGGCAGGAGATGCTTGTTTTGAATTTCGTTCAGGTGCCCACCGCTTGTCCCGCTGATTTTGCTCACCGGCGCCACAAAGCGATAGCCGCGCCTTGGCACAGTCTCAATAAACTGGGGACCGTTAGCGCTTTCACCCAGCGCTTTCCTAAGCAGTGAAACGTTCTGAGTGAGATTACCTTCTTCGACGAAGGTGTTCGGCCAGACTTTCTTCATCAAGTCGTCCTTGCGAACAATCCGGCCGTCGTTTTCCAAAAGAGTAAGAAGTATGTCGAATGCTTTGGGCGTGAGCGGAACAAGCTCTTCTTCGCGCAAGAGCACGCGCTCGTCGGATTTCAAACGAAAGCGGCCAAACTCATAGAAATCGGCGGTGTGCTCGGCCATAAGCGGCTTTGAGAACCATCATTGAGGAATTATTGAGATCGTCCTGGGGACTTGCCACGAGTTTTACTCTAAGCTGCCCCGCTTAGAAACCACGTTCGCAAAAATTTTGCCGGCAAGTCGCTGGTAATTGTAGTCCAAGCGGCAAACTCCGGCAATGGAAAGAGACTTGAGGTGGTTGGTTTGATGTTGAATATGGAGGGTCTCCCCATGATAGTGCCGAAGAACCTCGCTGAGGGAATGGAATTTCTAATTACGGTGGCGCTGAGTGCGTTTGCAGGTCTGCTGGCCTTTCTTTTTGTCTCGTTAGTTGTCAACGTTCTGGGACTCTCCGGAAACTGAATCCGGCAGCGACCTCTTTTGGAGTGCGCTGACCTGTCAGCGCTTTGGCCATCTGCGACCTGTCGCAGCCGTCTGCGTGTTGAATGGTGGGTAACGAAAAGCGGCGACAGGTCGCCGGAGACCAAAGCGGTGACAGATCACCGCACTCCAAAATAGTAGCCTCACCAAATTAATAGTCATCATCAATATTTAGCTTATCAATCTTGAAACCATAAATAGTCTTGATTGCGGCCGGCGAAGCAGTACGCTCAAACCAACCAGCCGAACACCATCTATATTGACTTGCAACCTGGACCAGCCCGTGCCTAACGGCATTTTGATGAACGTAGTTGAGACGAGCCAGATACGAATGCTCGTATGTCAACTTCGTCTCCCAAAAGTTATACCAGACCTGCCGCCCGGCAGCGTCGTCGAGCTCATTGACCTTTCGAGCGGTATTTGAATGTAGATGCTTGAGAAACTTTTTGAGTGGTGTCGCCTCCTCATGAGCCCTGGCGACAAAATGATAATGATTAACGAAAACCGCCCAGGCCTCAAGTTGCCATTCATATTGCTTCGCAAGCGTAAGTAGCTCGTGCTCAAGCCCGCCCAACTTCTCAGCGGTAGTAAAGAAATGTTCTTTGTGCAAGGTAGCACCGGTGACCATGTAGATTCCGTCGGAACTGATGCGATGAATCGGCGCGTGAGGCCAGTCCTTGATCGGAGGCATAGTTCTTCCTTTGTATGCGAGCGCAGACTAGGTGGGCGGAGGTTGGCGCGTCAAGCGCTCTAACAAAAGACTCTGAACTACTTCGTTGCAAAAAGTTTTTTATTTGGAGTGCGCTGACCTGTCAGCGCTTTGGCCATCTGCGACCTGTCGCAGCCGTCTGCGTGTTGAATGGTGGGTAACGAAAAGCGGCGACAGGTCGCCGGAGACCAAAGCGGTGACAGGTCACCGCACTCCAAAATAGTAGCCTCACCAAGATAGTAGTTAGCCAACAGTTCAGCACCTGGACGGCTGCGACAGGTCGCAGATGGCCAAACCGGTAACAAGTTTACCGCACTCCAAATCAGTAAGCTTCTCCGAAGCAGCTCACTGCGACCAGGCTGTGGGTTTACGAATCCAGCGGTACTGCTTGAGCTGTTGATATAAGTCCGCCGGCAGCGGGCCGGCATCGCTGGCGGTTATGTTTGCTTCAACGTGAGACAGCTTGCGCATCCCCGGGATAATCGTGCTGACCGTGGGATTCATAAGAATGAAGCGCAAGGCCAGTTTGGGCAGCGTGATCTCCGGTTCGCCTGAATGCTCCTGATTCCACTTTCGCAGGAGTTCTTTCAATGCATCGGCGCGCTCCACGCTGGCAATCAGATTCTCAGGAACGAAGTAAGTGTTGCGCCAATCGCCTTCGGGCCATTTGCTCTCTTTGGTGAGTGTGCCCGTCAGCGTTCCTTCATCAAACGGTACCCGCGCGATTACTGCCGTCCTCATTTCTTCACACGCAGGAAATAAATCATCCTCAGGATTCTGATCGAAGATGTTGTAGATGACCTGTACCGAATCAATTTGTCCGGTCCTGACTGCACGCACGCCGTTCCATGGCTCCCAACGGTTCAGACTGAGGCCGATCGCATTGATGAGCCGCTGACTGCGCAGGTCGTCCAGCTTATAGAGCCAACGGTCATCTCGTAACCAATCATCTTCCCACGTGTGAAACTGAATCAGATCGAAACTTTCCAGACCGGCATTCTCCAGGCTCCGGTGTACATACTCTTCAACGTGATCCGGCGGGTAAGTATCCTGAAGCGTAGTCTCCGGCCGCGCGGGCCACTGTTTGTTCTTGGGCGGAACCTTGGTGGCGCTGTAGAGCCGTTTGTTCCGATTAGAGCGCACGGTCTGTCCCAGCAGTTTCTCACTGTGACCCTCTCCATAGGCGTGCGCGGTGTCGAAAAAGTTGCAGTCAAGATTCACGGCGGCTTGCAAAGACTGAAGCGACTCGTGATCGTCTGAGTTTGACCAGCCTCCCATTCCCCACATGCCGTAGCCAATCTCGCTAACCTGCCAGCCGGTTCGGCCGAATTGTCTGTATCGCATGTCAGCAATAGTAAATCGTAAATAGTGAATAGATGAAGTGATGAGTGATAAGGAATGAGTTACTCGTTTGCAAAGAGAGCTCATTTGGAGTGCGCTGCCTTGTCAGCGCTTTCGTCATCGACATACTCACGCCAGTTGAAGAAACGTTGCGTGCTTTCGAGGATCTGGTGCGCCAGGGCAAGGTGCGCTACATCGGTTGCTCAAACTGGTCCGCCCGCCACTTGATGAAAGCGCTCTACCTGGCTCGCGCTCACGACTGGGCCGGGTTTGTCTCCTTGCAGGTCTATTATTCACTGGTTGGGCGCGACCTTGACACGAGCTGTTGCCGTTGTGCCGGGAGGAGAGCGTCGGCGTTCTGCCCTGGTCGCCGCTGTCGGGTGGATTTCTTTCCGGGAAATATACCCGGCAGAATCCAAGCCCTGAAGGTATGCGGCGCAGTGGCTTTCAGTTTCCACCGATCGACGAAGCCCGCGGCTTTGATGCGGTGGAAGCGCTCGAGCGCATTGCGAAAGAGAAGGGCGCGACGGTCGCTCAGACAGCGCTCGCGTGGCTGCTTGCTCAACCCGGAGTCACCTCGATCATCATCGGCGCCAACAAGATGTCGCAGTTGGAGGATAACTTAAAAGCGGCGGACTTGCAGTTGACCGCAGCGGAGGTCGACATCCTCTCTGCGACGACCGCGCCTGCACCTCAGTATCCCGATTGGATGATCGATCGCCAGAACGAGGGAAGGGGAATGCAAGTGAGCAGTGAGCAGTAAGCAGTGAGCAGTAAGCAGTAGGCAGTGAGCAGTAAGCAGTAGGCAGTAGTAGGCAGTAGGCAGTAGGCGGCAAGTAAACTCCGAGTGCTTTCGAGTGACTTGTTCGGAATTTGTTTACTGCTTACTGCTTACTGCTTACTGCTTACTGCCTACTGCCTACTGCTCACTGCTCACTGCTCACTGCTCACTGCTCACTGCTCACTGCTCACTGCAAGAATCTCTTTTGCAGCACGTTGTCCGGTCTCAATGGCGCCATGAACGGTGCCGATGTGGCCAAGGCTCGTCGCTTCTCCGGCGAAGAAGAGGGTGTCGTCGAGTGCACGCGCGAGAACCTGCTGCGCTTCAAGACCATTTTCCGGGAGGTAGGCATAGGAGCCGCGAGAGAAAGGATCAGAGCCCCAGTCGTGGTAGAAGGAGGTCAACAAGAGTTGGCGCAAGCTGTTTTCTGAAACCCCGAGAATCTTTTCGAGTGAACCTAAAGCCTGTTCTACTGCATATTTCTGGCCACGACCAATAAACCTTTCGGCATCTGGCTCACCGACCCAGCCGACGATCACTGGCGCTCGCACGGGCAGCATCGTCCACCACGTCGGAACCGGCGTTTCGGGGAAATGAATGAAACCGAGCTGCGATAAATCTTCTCGATGCTCCGTCCCTGACAGATCAATCTTTTCCCAAAAGCGTTCGCGAAATAGCAGAATGATTCTCATTGTGTGACCCATTGCTAAACGCTCGACTGCCCCTTGTTTCTCTCGCGGCAACTCAGGGACAAATCGGACCGCTCCACGTTGATGGTGCTTTGCCTGCAACACACCGAGTGGCAACGTAATCAGTGCGCAGGAGCTAGCGAGTATTTGCAGTCGTTTGTCCGCTATGCAAACCGCTTCAACATGATTCCGGCCCCAGCGAAGCTCTTTGACGACTGTGTTGAGATGAACGATCGCACCCTGCGCTTGCGCCTGGGCGCACAATGTTTCAGTCACAATGTCATAACCGGGCAGGACGCGAAACGACTTGTTACCATCGATCTCATCCTCGGCTTCGTTTGCCTTTATCAAACCGTGAACGCCGATTCGCTTAACATTCGCGGCGTGGAAGCCCTGGACATATCTTGTGGCCACGGCTTTGGCTCTGACTGTGGCTTCATCATTCGGTAGTGAATCGAGAAAGTCCTGAAATGAGCGATCAGGCTGTTCAGGATTCATCAAGTCCATCAGTGCGTTGAGCTTATTCCAGAAATCGTGAGAGTTGTTGAGAACACCGTTCTCGAAATACCAGTGCCGATCGGTAACATCGCAGAATGGCGCATTCGCATCCTCGATGATTTGCAGCAATCGCGGATGCTTGCCATGGACAAACTCGGCGCCAAATTCTATGGGAATGATGGAATCGTGATGGGTGTATACTCTTCCGCCAACGCGACCGCGAGCTTCCAGCACGATTACTTTGAGGCCGGCGACTGAGAGATCGTGTGCAGCAGCCAGACCCGCTGCACCCGCGCCGATTATCAGAACTGACGTCTCGCTGCTCACGAAGCGATTATCAGCGATCAATCCCTCAGTTGATAAGCGCTCTTGAGCCAGTGGCCGGAGTCAACTCTCTGGAGTGCACCGACCAGTCGGCGCTTTGGCCTTCTGCGACCTGTCGCAGCCGTCCGCGTCTCGAATCGTTAACCGAAGGCGGCGACAGGTCACCGGAGACCAAAGCTTTGACCGGTCACCGCACTCCGAATAGAAGCGTTACTGGTTCCTCTTGGTCGCGTCAGTCTGCTTTGTCGCTTCAGTTTGTTTCGCCGCCGCGGCTTGTTTCAGCTTATCGCTTGCCCTGGCGAAGTTTGCAGTGTAGATCGCGGCGTTCGGATCATTATTTTGCTGCCCGAGCGCCTGTGCCTTTTCGTAGAGCGGTGTCGCCAGCTCAAGCCGCCCACTTTTTTCGTATGCCTCGGCCAGGCTGTCATAAACATTAGCCGAGTTGGGATAGCGTTCGACGTTAGTCTTAAACGTGGTGATTGCTTCCTCGGGATTACCGCTTAAGAGGTATTGATAGCCAATCTGGTTGACCAGTCCCTCGGGCGTTGCGATCGAGTAGCCGAACTTTTGCGTCAGCTTTTTATAATGCTCGTCCGCGGCTTTGAGTCCGCCGGCCACCGCTCCAGTGGCTGGATCGCGCGGTATCAGCCAGCCGTCATAAACTTTGCGCAAGCCAAAGTAGTGACTGCGCAAGACCACTGAACCGTGATCCTCATCCGCCATCCGCTCCGCTTCCCACTCAAAACCCTTGACCTGGTTTTTAGCGAGCAATTGCTTAAACTCTTCAAAAGCCCTGCCGATCTCTCCGGGTTCGTTACCCAGTGAGGTGAACAACGTCGCGTGCAACTCTTTGCGTGTTTTGAAAAACTCTGCCGCGCGTTTTAAGGTCGCATCGTCGCTCCACTGCAAAGACGGGCTGACCGCTACGTAAGAATTGAATAGTTCCGGCCGCGTGATCAGCGTATGAACTACGAAGAGACCGCCAAGCGAATGGCCGGCCAGGACGCGATATGGTTGCACGCGATAACGCTTCTCGACCTCCGGAATCACTTCCGTCTCGATGAATTTTAAGAAATTATCTGAGCCACCGGCGGTTGGAAACTGAGCTGCGTTTGGTCCTACGGCCTTCGTTGGCGTCAAATCTCGAGTGCGGTCGGTGTTGGTGATCCCCACCACGATCATCTCGGGCATGCGACCGTTCCTACTCAGGAATTCTATGGTGCTGCCTGTATGGGCAATGTGGGCGTCTCCATCTGTCATGTAGAGCACGGGGTAGGCAAGCTTGTTTGACTCATATCCAGGCGGTGTGCGAACGAGGATTGTGCGGTCTTCTCCCAGCACGCCGGATTTGATCGTTAGTTTCGCCGGTCCGACATACTGGGCGAAAGCAGATGAGGAAAAAAGAACGAGCAAGACAAGCGCGCCCAGCAGACCGCCAGACTTGCTCAAACGTCGGTTTGAGCCACCAGAACGAGACAAGGGGCCCAGAAGGTTATGGCGATCGGTTGCGCGAGCAGACACATAAGGGATTGTCATTTCAATACTCCTAAGGTTGAAATCGAAAGGAAACGCGTGGTAGAGAGTTGCATAAAATCAGGGGCAGAAGAGCTAACACTCCGGTTGCGGGTATGGGATAGAAACTCGAAACGGCTTTCTATAACATCAAAAGCGAGCAAGCCAAAGATTTGTGACCAAGCGGCCAAAAGCTGTGATGAACCGGGCATTACACCCTTCTTGGATCCGGTCACTACCACTCCCGGTTCCGTATTCGCCGACCAGCGATGCCAGACATTTTTGCTTACGCGGCTTTGCCGGACATGTTTTCAGCAGGAAGCCAGATGCTGCGATGCAGAAATACAGAACCAGGAGCGATAGCGACCGGGTCCAGCAACAATAAGCTCTTTTGTAATGGTCGCGGACCCGGTCGCTACCGCTCCTGGTTCAGTATTTGGCGACCCACTATGCTGAGCGTACCCCGTGCAAAGAACACGCAAGGAAACCGAACTAAGTCAGGATTCTCGTTATCGCTCCGTGACCGCGTTTGCACGCAGGGTTTGGGCAATCAGCGGTACGATGCGGCGGGGAACATCGATGGCCGCCTTGATGTGCCGAGCGTGTGTGAAATGGCCCGCAACGTAGACGCCGCGCACGTTTGTTTCAAATGTTTCCGGATCATAGATTGGGATTTCAGTTAACTTTCCCGTTTCGGTCTTTACGCCGAGTTGCTTCAGCAGAGTTAGATCGGCGTCGCTGCCTATCAGCACAAACACTACATCATTTGGAATCGTCAGCGTCATGCCATCCTCAGTGGTTAGCGTAGCGTCGCGTTCGGTGATTGAGCGGACTTCTTTATATAGCACGACGCGAAGACGACCTGCGGCAACCTCCCGGTCCAGCGGAGTGCGCACCCAATGTTTCATCGCTCCCGCTTTCGGATCGCGGTTTTCCCAGTCTTCGCGCCAGATTGCCAGCGTGGTGCGCGCGCCTTCTTCGGAAAGAAACAATGCCGCTTCGGCAGCACTGTTGCCGCCGCCAACTACCAGCGCGTCCTTGCGAATGTACGCATAAGGCTCGACGAAAAGGTGACACACCTTTGGCAAATCCTCTCCGGGAACGTTCAGCCGGCGGGGATGGGCCATCGCCCCAATAGCAAATAATATGCGCGCCGCCCGATAGTCGTTCTTGTTGGTATGAACGAGAAATCCTTCCGGGTCTAGTTGGTCGACGCCAACAACCTCTTCCCCGCTATTTATCTTGAGATCGTGATCCAGGACGAAGTGGATGTAGTGAGAGAGCAACTCTTCGCGCGAAGGTTTTTCTCGGCAGGGCTTTAGCGCTCCAGCATGCATTTCGAGCTCGTTTGGCGTGGAGAAGAGCGTGCGGCCTACGGGGTATTGGCGAATCGTGTCGGCAATCGTACCTTTTTCCAGGACCAGATAACTCAGACCCTGTTGCGCCGCGGCATACGCAGCGGCCAGGCCGGCTGGACCGGCGCCGATGATTACCAGATCGAGTGGTTCGCTCATAAGATCAAGTTGGAGTTCCGAGTTTCGGGTTTCGAGTTCCGAGACTTTCTTAGAAAACGACTTCGCCGTTTGCAACGACGACCGAAGGTCCGCCGACACGCACCTCGTCGATCGCTCCCGGTTCGCCTTTGACCTCAAGGTTGATGCGGCTCGGACGCTGTATGAAATCGCCTTGTTCAATTGTAAATCGAACTCTTCCGTCCACAGCCTCCGCACCTGACGCGCCGTGATGCACCAGGTAAGCTCCCAACGCGCCGGCGGCGCTGCCCGTAGCCGGGTCCTCCGGAATGTTATCGGCGGGCGCAAAGAAACGGGCGTGCGCGCGTGATTCACCGATCTCGATCGTTTCGCGTGAAAAAGCATGACATCCAGTGGCGCCACGACGCGTGTAGATCTCGGCGAGCAGGGCAGCATTAACACGGCAATGCCGAAGATCCGCAAGCGATCTGATGGGGACCGCCAACGACGTGAGACCAGTCGAGATCACTTGAATCGGTAAACTCTCGTCCAGGTCCTCTCTGAGCCGGCCGAGTGCGCGCGCGATTTCCGCCTGCTCGTGTGCGTCGTCAACTTCGTCCACGATTTCAAACTTTCCCTGTGTCATTACCACTTGCACCGGCGCGCCATCCTTGAATTCGATGTCCACCGGAAGAACGCCGATGCCGACTTCATGATGAATGCGCGTCCACCCATTTCCGCCTTCAGGGAGAGGCACGATGCCTTCGCGCGCCAGCGCGTTCCACGTACCCACAACCGGGTGACCGGCAAAAGGAATCTCGCGCGCGGGTGTGAAGATCCGCAGGCGACGCAGGACCGCGGATTCTACCGAACGCTCCGGTTGTTTCGCCCCAGCATCGTCTTCAGGCACAACTTCCGCTTTGGTTTGAACAGCAACTGAGCTTCGAGGTGTTTCCCCAGCTCTGACTTCACTTAAATCGTCTTCGATTTTCTCTGGTGACAGGACGGGCGGCTTGAGCACAAAAACCGTCTCCGAAAGATTCATCTCGCGCGCAATCTTCAACATCTGCTCGTCCGTCAGTCCTTCAGCCTCAGGAAACACAGCCAGCGGATTGCCCGCAAAAGGCTCTCGCGTAAACACGTCGAGTTGAATGAAGCGATAGTTGCTCAAATTAATCCCAGTTTCTCCTGTAGCGGGCTTGCCAACATGATCAAGGCCGCAGAGCGTACGGTCAAGTGGAGAGAACTCTGGGAGCGAACCACCACCGAAGTTAGAACGCGTCGTAGACTATCGGAGGGACGGGGGGCTTAGTGGCTGATCCAACAAATTGCATGCGCCTCGACTCGCTGGCTATAATGCCGCGTCTTGAAGCCAGTTAGCTCCCAATTATCGAACCCCTCTTTCGTCGCGCTGTCTCCTGGAGATTTACGCGGCGTCTTCTTCCCGATTCCCACTCCGTTTAATTCCGCCGGTGAGGTTGATCTGCGCTCCCTGCGCGCCAATATCGCCAAGTGGAACGACACCGGCATCAGCGGTTATGTAATTCTCGGGTCCACCGGCGAGCGAGTGCATCTTGATGAGCGCGAATACCTTGAGGTGATTGAGGCGGCGCGGGAGGAAGTGGCCACCGGCGAGGACGGATTGACCTTTCTCGTCGGAGCGGGTCAGCAGAGTACGCGTGGGACAGTGGACGAAATCAGCCGGGTCGCCGCCGCTGTAGACGTAGATGCTTTTTTAGTTATCACTCCTCACTTTTACCGTTCGAGCATTACGCAACAAGCCTTGGTGGATCACTACCAGAGGGTCGCCGACGAATCTCCTCTGCCGGTGATCCTCTACAGCATGCCGGCTCTCACCAGCGTCAAGATTGAACCCGAAACGGTGGCGCGTTTGAGTGAGCACGAAAACATTATCGGCATCAAGGATAGTTCCGCAGATGTCGACGGTCTACAGGAAACCATCAAACTTGTCAGCAAAGATTTCGCCGTTATGACGGGAAACGGCACTGTTCTTAATGAGGCATTGCAGGTTGGGGCCTGCGGCGGAATCCTCGCGGTGGGTTGTGTTGCCCCGGCACTCTGCATCGCGGTGTCTCGCGCAGTGAAGTCCGGAGAAACAGAACTCGCTGCCAGTTTGCAATCCAGGTTAACTCCGCTCGCACAAGCCGTGACGACTCGCTTTGGTATTGGTGGTCTTAAGGCTGCACTGGAAATGAGAGGTTATGTTGGCGGTGCGGTGCGGGCGCCGCTACGTGCGCCGGACGAGGAGGCGCGCAAAGAGATTCGCCGGTGTTTGCAAGCAGCAGAGTATGAAACCGCCAGGACGCAGACAGCGCCGTTTGGAGATTCTCCATACCAGAGGCCAGGCTAGAAGATTTTTCATTTCGAATACGGAACGGGGAGCAGTAGCGACCTGGTCCGTGACCATTAGAAATGAGCTTATTGTTACCGGACCCGGTCGCTACCGCTCCTGGTTCTGTATTTGTTTGGCGCTGCAGCTCGCTTCCTGCTGAAGACAAAGCAGCGTAAGCAAACAGTTTGGCATCGTGGGTCGCCGAATGCGGAACGGGGAGCGGTAGCGACCTGGTCCGTGACCATTACAAATGAGCTTATTGTTACTGGACCCGGTCGCTGCCGCTCTCGGTTCTGATAAATGCTCGGTTCTTTTGGTTCTCGCGCGCCCTTGGCTCCCCTTGTCTCCT
>DASXQM010000211.1:0-27561 GCA_036507195.1 Pyrinomonadaceae bacterium
CCTGGCCGTTGAACTCTGGGTTGTGCCAACCGGCGCAACCGCGCCAGCGGCTAGCACTGACAACATCGTGTCGCCTTGTCCGGAATGTAAGAAAGCCGCGCCGCGCCGACGAGTTCGCGCACGTCGTGGCCGGATGGACGAATAGGCAATTACGCTCGCGTCTGCAAAAGGGCGCGAACCTTCCGAGACGGGCGGTGTTTCTCCCAAAGAGAAGCATCGCCCGCTTCGCTTTTAGCGAACAACGGGGTGGGAAATTTCGTAATCAGAGACTTGTGTCCTATGAAATTCGCAAAGTTGCGGCATACAAATCGGCCAGATTATATTAAACTTGCAATGATGTGCCGCTGGTGGCTGTTAATAATCCGGAAATTGCGCTAAGAAATATGAAAATTCGATTGCCAAAACTCATTCTTTTCGTCGCCCTTTTGTTTGTTATCCCGCTTCGATTAATCGCGCTCGGGTCGCCCGCGGACTCGTCCGTCGACAGCCTCGCCGATCCGGGAAAGTACTCGGACGACTGGCGTGCTAACGGGCCTCCGGGAGGCGATGTGCGTAGTCTCGTTGTTGATCCTAACAATCCTGATCGCTTCTATCTGGGCACTCTCGATGGACAGATTTATTCCTCAGCGGACGCCGGAAGGAATTGGGAGTTGCTTTACAACTTCAACAAACCAAAACTTTTTGTAGATCACATAATTGTCGACCCGCGCGACTCAAAAACTATTTACGTGGCCGCCCATAAACACAAGGAGGCCGGAGGCTTTTTCAAGTCAACTGACGGCGGACGCAAGTGGCTCGAAAGTCCGGAGTTGAAAAATGAAGCCTTGCATTCGCTGACCCAGGCTGATGCCGATCCAAATGTTCTCATCGCCGGTACATTCAATGGCATTTTCCGATCGGATAATTCGGGAGACTCCTGGAAGCAGTTGCCGACTTCCAATACCTCCGGGCTGATTCACGTGGAGTCGCTCGCGATTGATCCCAGGACCACCAAAACCATTTACGCCGGCACCTGGTATTTGCCTTATAAATCCACCGACGGCGGGCAAACCTGGAAGAGCATCAAGAATGGAATCATCGACGATTCTGACATTTTTGCTATTGATATCGACCCCCGGGATCCCAACCACATCATCGCGTCCGCCTGTAGCGGAATCTATGAAAGCGACAATGCAGGCGATAGCTGGACCAAAGTGCAGGGAATTCCCTCCCAGTCGAGAAGGACGCGAGCCATCGTCCAGCACCCATCAATTGCGGGACTCGTCTTTGCGGGAACCACCGAAGGATTCTGGCGTTCAGAGCGGGGCGGCAAGGCTGACTCATGGATGGTTACCACGTCCAGACAACTCGAGATAAATTCGATTGCGATCCACCCCTCGCGACCGCAGACAATTTATATAGGCACAAACAATTACGGCGTGATGGTCTCTAATGACGGTGGCAAGAACTTCCTGCCTACCAACGGGGGCTACAGTGGAAGATTTGTCAACGTGATTATGACGGATCGGGAGACGCCAAATCGGATCTATGCTGCCACGATAAACACGACAACTGGCGGTGGATTTCTTTTTGTGAGCGCCGACAATGGCGAAACCTGGCGCCCGTCAATGCGCAGTATGCCTTCGCGCCTCATTGTTTATGCGATCTTGCAGGATGTGACCGATGCAAACGTTATTTATCTGGGTACCAATCTCGGCGTGTATCGGTCACTCGATCGAGGAGTTTCGTGGACTCCAATATGGGCGGTGACCGAACCAGTCACTCCACCAGGAAAGAGCCGGCCAGGCAAAAAGAAAACTCCCGCGACCCGCTCCGCTCAGAACACGGCTGTAGCAAAGCCCAATGACACGGTCCGCAAAGCCCAGCAGGCTTTGACTGCCGCCGGTTATAACGCCGGCCTGCCAGATGGACTCGCCGGAACACAAACGCTCAATGCTCTGAAGAAGTATCAGTCGGATCGCCACCTGCCCGTGACTGGGAAATTCGACAACCTTACGCTTGGCTCGCTTGGTCTATCGAAGAGTGATGATGCGAGCGATTCGTCGGCACAGCCTGTCATCTTGGCCGATGCCGTTAATGCTCTCGTCCAAACGGTCGACGTGGATAGCCAGCGGCCCCTATTTCTAGCGGCAACCAACCTTGGCCTTTACCGCAGCCTCGATCCAGCACAGGGTTGGCAAAAACTGCCGTACGGCTCCAACTTCGATACCCGGACCAGTTGTATTTCGGTGAATCCGGAGCATCCGGAAACGATTTTTACAGGTACTGCTTCTTCGGGCGTTTTGGTTTCGCGTGATGGTGGGAAGTCCTGGCAGCAAGTACCCGATGTTCCGTCTGAAGCTCCCGTGAATACGATCGTTCAAGATTTGCAGCGGCCGAACTATATATACGTGGGAACGAAGCAGTCTTTCTACATGTCGCGTGACGGCGGGGCGAGCTGGAGTCGCCGGGGAGGTAATCTTCCTTTCGGTGACTTTACGAGCATCTTGATCAACCCGCGCAACGGCGATGAGATCTTCGTCGGCAACGCTTATCAAACTGGCGAAATCGGCGGCGGCGTGTATCGGACTGTCAACGCCGGAACGACGTGGGCGCGCATTGATCCAAAAGAGCATCGGCTACCCAGCCAGCGGATTTGGGCACTGGCTTTTGATTCGCGCGATCAAAATACGCTGTTCGTTGGATCCCATTCGGCGGGTGTTTATGTTGTTCCGCGCGGTTCGAATAGTGTGTCCGCGGTTAGCCAGTGATCAGTCAAGCCCGGAGAAATCTGGTTATCACTTTAGTGCAAAGGACTTATACGCAGGTTACAGGTATGTCAGCACCTTGACATGCGCTTGTTGCGACGTGTACATTGCGAACCTACCCGGTAAGCGACTGGTGATGGTCGGACCAAGCGGGTGACTACGGGCGCGCGGAAATCGAAACAAATAAAACCTCCTTTTCCAAATCTAAACGGCTCGCATTCCTCGCAAGCTTCAACCCCCGATACTATCGCCAAGGTCAACGAAGCAAGTGCCGCTTAAGCACTGTCCTTCGCTCGTCAGATATTGGCAAGGTCCGTAGGGCGAGGGAACGCGTGAATACGAACTTAGGGCGGTGAATTTTCCGGGAGTGTTACAGGAGTCTGCATGGCTAGTGAAGAATCGAAGTTAAACAACCAACAAGTAAGCGACGATAACGGCGCTTCCAACGAGCCGGTGAGCTCGCCGGCTACAACACCCAAACAGCCTGTGAAGGATGCGAGTCCTGCGGTGGCCGCCAATGCCGATGATGACGACGACGAGCCACGCGCCGGCGGCGACGTTGACTTCGGACAATTGCTTGATCAGTTTGAGCAAGAGCAAGCCTCGCTGCAGGAAGGCGAGGTAGTTCGCGGCACGGTGGTAGGAATCAGCGAACGCGGCGTCGTAATTGATTTTGGGTACAAATCGGAAGGTATCGTTAACCCGGCCGAATTTACCGAAAACGGCATTCTGGCAGTAAAAGCCGGTGACGAAGTCGATGTGCTTGTAAAGAACATGGAGACTTCTGATGGCCTGCCGATATTGTCGCGTGCAGATGCCGTGCGCATGAAGGCCTGGGACGAACTAGAGAAAGCCTACCGTGAAGGCACCAACATCAAAGGCCGCGTGATAGAGCGCATCAAGGGCGGGTTGCGTGTTGACATAGACGGCATTGGTGCGTTCTTGCCGGGCTCGCAGGTCGATGTTCGTCCAGTCCGCAATTTGGATTCGCTTCGCAACCAGGAGATCGAAGCTAAGGTCATCAAACTTAATCGCAAACGTTCCAATGTTGTTCTGTCACGCAAGGCCGTCATTGAAGAAGAGAATGCCGGACGGAAGGGACAAACTCTTGGACACATTGAAGAAGACATCGTAGTAGAAGGCCAGATAAAGAACCTGACTGACTACGGCGCTTTCGTCGATCTTGGCGGAGTTGATGGTCTGCTACACGTAACCGATATGTCCTGGGGCCGTCTGCAAAACCCCAGCGAACTTTTTCGAGTTGGCGATAGCATCCAGGTCAAGGTGCTCAAATTTGATCGCGATCGGGAACGCGTTTCACTGGGTTACAAGCAATTATTACCAGACCCCTGGTCAAGCGTCGAAGAGCGCTTTCCAGTCGGGACTCGCGTCCCCGGACGAATTGCCAGCGTTGCTGATTACGGCGCGTTTGTCGAGCTCGAGAATGGTGTGGAAGGGCTCGTTCACGTTTCGGAAATGAGTTGGTCAAAACGCGTGAAGCACCCGAGTAAGCTCGTGAATCCCGGCGACGAAGTTGAAGTAGAAGTGTTGAGCGTAGATCCAAAAGCTCGCCGCATTAGCCTGGGAATGAAGCAGATTCAGGATAACCCGTGGCAGACGTTGCATGAACGCTATCAGGTAGGCACCCGTGTCCATGGTCGCGTAAGAAACCTGACGGACTTTGGTGCCTTCATTGAGATCGAGGACGGAGTCGACGGCCTTGTTCACGTCTCGGACATTTCGTGGTCCAGGCGGATCAAGCATCCGAGCGAAGTGTTGAAGAAGGGTCAGGAGATTGATGCCATAATCACGAGCATCGATGCTGAGAATCGGCGGCTTTCGCTTTCAATCAAGGACCTCGAGCCCAACGCGTGGGATCGGTTTGTTAACGATCATCAGCCGGGCGACGTTGTGAAGGGCAAGATTGCCCGGTTCGCAAACTTCGGTGCGTTTGTTGAGCTCGATGACAATCTTGAGGGCCTTTGCCATATTTCGGAACTCTCAGAAGATCGGGTCGAGAAACCCGAGGACGTAGTTCAACTCGGTCAGGAGATGGAATTCAAGATCCTGAGGATTGACGCAGAGAATAAGAAGATAGGCCTGTCAGCACGTGCGGTGGGCAAGGATGAACCGGTCGTGGATGCGAAGGTTTATTCGTCGCAAGCAGGTAGCGGGATGGCGTCTCTGGGAGAGTTGGCCGATTTCGGCCTCGGCAAGGCCGAGCCGGAGACTAAGCCAGAGCCACAGCCCGATGCAAAGGCTGAACCAGAGCGAGAGCTGAAGGCTAAGGCAGCGCCAGAGGGTAAGGTTAGACCAAAAGCAGAGCCTAAGGCTCAGTCTGATTCGACAGCAGTGAGCGAGCCTGAACCCCAGCCTGAGTCCGAGCCTGTAAGTGAGCCTAATACTGCGCCGGAGCCTGTGAGTGAACCTGCGGCAGAAGCAGCGACGGAGCCTAATACTGCACCGGAAGTCCGCGACGAGTCTAACTCCAAGCCTGACGAGGAGCCGAAATAATGAGGTCTAAATCGGCCGCCGTGGCTGACCTCAGGAACTCGAAAGGTTTGTTGTCTGGTCTCGGTTTGGCCCACTGGTTTTCGGTTTCTTGCTCGGCGTGATTGTTTTCTGATAGTGTACGAAGTTGAACACACCTCGCCATTCTTAAGACGTACAATGGACTATCGCTTTGCTACTCATTTTTGGGCTAGAGCAATCTTTCTCATCTGAGGTGTTGCATGACAAAAGCGGAACTCGTAGAGGATGTCGCCGAAGCGGCGGAACTTACCAAAAAAGATGCCGAGCGATTAGTCGAGATCGTTTTTGAAAGCATTATTGAGACCCTCAACCAGGGTGAGAAGATTGAGCTGCGCGGCTTCGGTAGTTTTCGCGTGCGGGAAAGAGGCGCTCGCCGGGGTAGAAATCCGAAAACAGGCGATCCAGTGAGCATTCCCGCCAAACGCGTGCCTTATTTCAAACCGGGCAAAGAACTCAAAGAGTTAATCAACGAGCATAGCGCACAACCTTCGGCTCCATCAGAAAAGTCAGCGACTGTTGTTTCGGACGACTCGCGCCAACCCCCTGTCATGTAGGGCTGCGGCAGCCCCAGAGGATTCAAGAGTGGACAGGCTGTGGAGTCCCTGGCGTTACGAATACATTGCTTCCGGTGATGCCGCGAACCCGGAATCCAGTGGTTGTATTTTTTGTAAGCTCCGTGACGACCTCGACAAAGACGAGGCGAATTTCGTAATCCACCGCGCTTCTCACAATTTCATTGTTCTCAATATCTACCCCTACATCAGCGGCCATTTGCTTATCGTTCCTTACCGGCACATCGGAGAGCTGGATGCGGCGACGAAAGAAACTACGGACGAGTTAATGGACCTGACGAAGCGTAGTCAAACAGCGCTTCGCGATGCTTACCAACCGACCGGCTTTAATATTGGCATGAACCTGGGCCGCAGCGCCGGCGCGGGAATTGTGGACCATATCCACATTCATATCCTGCCGCGCTGGACAGGCGATACTAACTTCATGTCAACCGTCGGCAATACGCGCGTTATTCCCGAAGACCTCTCCACCACCTACGAGAAGTTGCGGACGCGGTTCTAACTGAGGAACGATCGGGCGCTGCTGTCGAGGTTGACGCGGAGAGCAGATTTTCCATATCACATTTTTCATTTCTCATTTGTCATCGCCTCAGCCTGTCGTTTAGAAAGCGGACTTGTCCGCCTCGCGCGGCGGGGCAAAAGTGCCCTATCTAAACGGCGTGTGGGAAGTTTTTTGGACGATGAGGAATGAAAAATGGAAAATAAGAAATGGAAAGTGAAATCGACCACTAAGTCCCGTCGAGCGCGCCAGCACCGCCGCTCAACCTTTGACGACTTTGCGGCTGATGGCCTCGTCTTCAACCTCGCCGGCTTCGTTAATTGGAACGTCGGCCGCCCGGCTGTAGGTGATGCCCCGTTCTTCGCTGTCGACTTCCGGAGCGGGCATTGAAAGAGGTCCGGTGACGTTAGGGGGATTAAAGCCAGGATAGTCAATGCGGGCATGATAGATGGCGGTTAGAGCGCTGATAATAGCCTCCCGAATTCGGGTTATCTCCTGGAGCGTTAAATCGCATTCGTCGAGTTGCCCGTCGCTAATTACTGCCTCGACAATCTTAACTACGATCGAGCGGATGTTCTCCGGGTCGGGACGAGCGAGAGAGCGAGCCGCCGCCTCACAGGAATCCGCCAACATCATTATCGCCGCTTCTTTGAACTGCGGCCTTGGCCCGGGATAACGAAAGTCTTTTTCGTCAATTACTTCACCAGGTTTTGCCTGACTTTGCGCCTTACGGAGAAAGAAGTGCAAGGTGCGCGTGCCATGATGCTGCGGAATGAAGTCGGCTATTTTCTTCGGCAGACTGATCTCTTTCGCCAGCTTAACTCCATAGGTGACGTGGCTGGTGATAATTCGGGCACTCTGGGACGGGCGCATGTGATCATGAGGGTTCTCGCCCTGTTGGTTTTCAACAAAATATTCCGGGGCCGCGACCTTGCCTATGTCGTGATAGAGCGCTCCAATGCGCGCCAGAAGCGGATTTGCTCCCACCGCGCGACAGGCGTCCTCCGCGAGCTGTCCCACCGCATGCGAATGTTGGTTTGTCCCCGGCGCCCTTAACGCCAACTGGCCCAGCACCGGTAAGTCTGCATTCGAAAGCTCGAGTAGTTTGACGTCGGTCAGAATACCAAAGAGCGATTCGTTTATGGGCAAGCCACCTGCAGCAAAAATCGCCGTTAATAAGCCGCCTACAAAACCACAACCAGCTGCCAGCAGAATAGCCTTCAGCGTGAACGGTTGTTCCGCGTAAGCTATTAATGCAAGCGCCATCACGGCATTAACGACGCCCACGAACAAACCCGCCAGCGTGACGGACTGTCGCTCGCGATATCTACCAATGCCGTAGACGGCGGCTGCGCAGGAAATCATTGCATAGAGGGATTGTTGTATCCCGGTGGGCGCGAGCATGCCGGCGAATAATGCCGTGACGATCCCGGTCAAAAAAGCTAACTGCGTATCGACGAGCATGACAACCAACAGCGAAGCAGCCGCGAAGGGTATTGCAAAGCTCCAGAGGTTTGGATCATTGAAGGGCGCGTTCTTCATTCCGTTGGCCACACTATCGCTGAGCGTGAAGCCAATTCGCATTAAGGCAGTCTCAACGACTATTGCGGACCCAACCAGGGCAAACGCTCGTGTTTTCGAAAGGGTCAACAAAGACGTCGTGCTTCTGTGTTCGGTAAATTTCCAGACAGCCCAATAAACCGCAAAGACGATCATCAACAGACCAAGCAAATTGTGCCAGGGATGGCCTGCATGCCCCGTGGTTTTCATGGCCGCAAGCTGCGCCAGCATTGCCGGCGTGACGGTGTCTCCTTCACGCGCAACTACCTGATTTCGTTTGAGGGAGATTGCTACATTCGGGATCTTATTTGCAGCTGCTTCGCGCGACGTGGCGGTAGCTGTTTGATCAAGCACCACATTCGGACTGAGCAGAGGCAATACTGCGGCAACCAGAGCGGATTTTTGTTCCTGTGACCAGCGGGGAAGGTTGAGGATCCGGAGTTCGAGCTCCTGGCGCGCTGCGCTTAGCGAAAGCATGCGAGTTCGCGGCGCGGGCACTATCATTTGCGCTGCAGGATTGCGAAAGTCAACCAACACGATTTCCTGATTCAAACGATCAGCTTCAGGGTCGTCATAAATATACTTGTCGCCAACCTCGCGAATCATCGCTGTCAGCCGACTCAGATCCTCTTCGTTAAAGTTATGGGAAACAATCGCCCGCGCGACTCCCGTTCCCCCGTCACCACTCCAGGTCAAAGTCTTACCCGGGGTCTTTGATTCGGTCTGAATTGCTTTTAGATCTTCCCAGGCCGCACGGAAACCGCGGGCGGAACTTTCGCCACGGGTGGAATCGAAATTGAAAACCGGTCGCGTAGCCTCCCGCGCTGCGTTTCGGCGCCTTTCCGTTTCCTCGATGTCGACGCCGCTCGTGTCAGCGCGCGCCACTACGTTGCTTCTTATGACCTCACCCTCGCGGTAGTCTTGTGAGAAGCCGGACGAATAATTGCTGAGCAGTAGGAGAGCAGTGACGGCTACGAGGAAGCCAAAGCCAATGAGAAAACGAGTGCGTGGTTCGAGAACCTTGAAAGGCCTTAGAGCGTGCTGCAATGTTGCGTCGCGCGCTCGACTAAACGGAGTTGTGAATCTAGGACGAAGGGCCATTTTGATTTATGCGATTCGCGAAATGTGGCTGGTGTGGAACGTTTTCTCGCCTCCAGGGAAGCCCAGGTCCTGCGAAAGTATTTGTCCGACTTTTTCCAGCAGCGGTGGCAGGGTTCGCCTATCTGTTGCCGAGATCGCCACAACTTCGCAATCACCGCCCTGGGCCAACTGTCGGGAAATCGCCTGCAGCGTTTCTGCGTCTACAAGATCCGCCTTGTTCAGGGTCAGGATTGAAGGAATCTGAGCAATATGCAGTTCTTCCAGAATTCTTTCTACCGATTGTATCTGTTGGGACCAGCGCGAGTTCGAAACATCCACGAGATGGATAAGCAGCCGGCTATCGCCGATTTCTTCCAACGTAGCCCGAAAGGCTGAAAGAAGACCCGGCGGCAAGTCGCGAATAAAACCGACGGTATCGTTAATTATTACTTCCTGCTCCCGAGGCAGCCGCAGCCGTCGCGACGTAGGATCGAGGGTGGCAAACATTCGCTGTTCCGCGCGCACATCGCTGTTGGTCAGCGCGTTCAAGAGAGTCGATTTGCCGGCATTGGTATAACCGACAATGGAAACTATCGGAAGCTGATTCCGGGTGCGCACTTTCCTGCGTTCGTGCCGGCGCCGCCGCTGTGTCTCGATCTCTTTTTCCAGGCGGTTGATACGATCGCGAACCCGGCGACGGTCCATCTCGAGTTTCGTCTCACCCGGACCGCGACCGCCAATACCACCCGCGAGGCGTGAGAACGCTGAATCCTGTCCGGCAATTAAGCGCGGCAAGAGGTATTTTAATTGGGCAAGTTCCACCTGG
Organism: Pyrinomonadaceae bacterium; assembly: GCA_036507195.1. GTDB lineage: Bacteria > Acidobacteriota > Blastocatellia > Pyrinomonadales > Pyrinomonadaceae > PSRF01. The sequence goes on from DASXQM010000211.1 coordinate 9,817, forward strand.
ATCTTGCCCTCGCTCGACTGCGCTCGCTGCGCAAAAATATCGAGGATGAGTTGCGAGCGGTCAATGATCTTCAAGTCTGTCGCTTCCGAGAGCGATCTAACCTGTGCCGGGGTCAGCTCGCGATCGAAAACAAGCATGTCCGCGCCCAACTGAAGCGAGCGAATGAGCAGTTCGTCAAGCTTGCCCCGACCAAGCACTGTTCGCGGATCGATCGCCTGCCGTCTTTGAATAATCTTGTCCTGCACTACGATTCCGGCGGAGCTCGCGAGTTCGTACAACTCAGCCATGGATTCCTCGGCGTCCGTAAGCGGTCCCGTGCTGACGCCGACCAGGATAGTGCGATCTTTCAATCCGTCCTGCCGCGAGACTCGACGGTTGCGCGCCATCTCTTCTTCCAGCGAATCAATCAGAGCAAGAAAGTCGATATCGATTTGCGAAGCCATTTTAGGCGGCAGAAAGGCATAAGGATTCTGATCGTTTGCAGTTTGCAGGTCGACCGAAGCCATAGGCAACAAGTGCGCAGCGCTAACGAGGCCCGGAAGACCATCGTCAGGGTTAACATCGATCGCCACCATCAAATCGAGCCGCAAGAGTGCCAGGTCGGTGAGGTCGTCTTGAGTCAAACCTTCGCCACGGAGATGAGTATGCAGACAACGAAGACCGCGAAAGCGATCCATCGCGACCCGAATGCGTTTGAAGTCGGGGAGTTCAATACGCCGATTATCACCGATCATTACGTATTCAACGTGGCCGCTGCGATCGACAAGGGCGCCGATTTGTCTACGTGTTTCGTGTGATAGTTCAGCGAGCTGACGGGCGAATTCCGGTGTCACGATTTGATGAGAAGTAATCCGCCTCGTGTAGAGCTTTTCTATGCGGCGAAGTTGATTGGGCTTTAGGCCCGTGGTGTTTCCGATTAGGTCCTTGATCGTTCTAGCCCTCCGTTCTCACGGTTTATTGAAGCTCGCACGGAGGCTGGACAACTCCGGGAGCTTACGCCGACTACATTCTGTTGCGGGCTGAAATTACAGGAGGAGCGATGCGAGCAGTAGGTTTCCGACGCCAGGGGTTTGCTTTCGATGTTGCTCTGCGATATCGCTTCGCTTAGTCGCTTGAGCATTACAATAGTTTCATTGACTGGCTTTCCTACGCCTTAAAACGACCTCAACGATTTCGTAGGAACCGCAGTTACAGGTCGCATTATACCATAGTAAAGAGAACGTACAGGGGAAAGAGCCGCCGATACAGAACCGGGAGCGGTAGCGACCGGATCCTACGGTCAAGTCAGCTTTCGTCCTCGCTCTCTCGATCGGGAAACCAGTCCATTTGTGTGTTGAGTCCAGTATCAGGTCGCTATCGCTCCCGGTTCTGTACTTCTGAATGTTTCCCGAATTAGACACCTATCTTAGGCGCGTCGTATGATGACAAGCTTTCGCCGGCCAGGAGATTGGGCGCGTCAGGGACCGGCGGTTGCCGGCATCAAAACAGATAAATGAGCAAAGCAGTAAAAATTCTTCGTATTGATCCGACGTTGGCAATCCCCGGAGGAGAAGTGACGATTGATTGCGAGGGTTTCGATACCAGCGATCCGACGCTCTGCGCGGTTTGGTTCGGAGAGGAGCGCGCGCCGATAGTCGCCTTATCCCCGAAACGGGTGCTGGCAATCGTGCCGGAAATGAAGCAAAGCGGCCCGGTTGAGATCAGCCTTGAAAGCGGTGGGAAGCTAAGCGAAGCGGCGCGTGTGGTAGTTGCGAAGCGGTTGGCTGAGGATCTACATCCGGTTGCCAGTCCTGCTTACGATCCGGATGACGGTTCACTTTTTGTGACTCGCTCGGGATCGCGAGGTGAACAGTTGCCCGTTACCCTTTTCCGCATCGATGCAGGCGGGGAGGTTACGGAGTTTTCAGGCGACATCACAAATCCCACCGGCATTGCCTTCGACAGCACCGGACAGATGTTTGTTAGCAGCCGCATGGACGGCACTGTCTATCGCATCACACCATTCAAGGAAGCGGTTCCCTTTGCGACAAATTTGGGGGTCGCCACCGGGATCGCCTTCGATCGTTCGGACACGATGTATGTCGGCGATCGCACCGGCACAATTTACAAAGTGAACGGCATTGGGGAAGAAACCCCCTGGGCCCAGCTCGAAGCGTCCGTGTCCGCTTACCACCTGGCCGTTGGCCCGGACGAGACTTTGTATGTAACTGGACCCACGGTCGCCAGTTTTGATTCGGTGATGCGCATTGATGCTAATGGCGAAATAGGTGTGTTCTATAAAGGCCTGGGAAGGCCGCAGGGACTCGCGCTCGACGACACCGGAAATCTTTATGTCGCTGCGTCGCTGCGGGGCCGGCGAGGAATCGTACGCATTTCTCCAGACGGACAGGACGCTGAGATGTTTGCGGCGGGAATGAATCTCGTTGGGCTTGCCTTCAGTTCGACTGGCGACCTGGCAGTAGCTTCGACCGACTCGATCTATCGGCTGGAGATTTAGATTTTAAGATCCGTTGCGGGCGGAATCCGGAGAACCGTATATCGGAACCGGAGGCGGCAGCGACCGGCTATAAGCTCAACAGTTTTTACTTGCCATCGAGAACGGACGACTCCACTAATAGCAGATTCTGAGACTCAAATTGAGTCTTTGGCCGGTCGCTACCGCTTCCGGTTCTGATGAAGCCTCTTCAGGTTCGTTCGGGCTGGGCAACGGATGGTAGCGACAGGCCATAAGCTCAACTGTTTTTACGCGCCATCGAGAACTGACGTCTCGAGCAATAGCGGCGTGAAGGTTGAGGCTACGACGCTATAGATAACTGGTTTTTGACACCTTTTTAGGGCCATGTTAGTGTGAACGACTCGTGTTATTCCTTCAGATAGTTAACTTACTATGGACAACATCGACAGTCAGGCCATCGGACAATTCATTCTTTACATGGTGGCATTGGTTTTTTCGTTGTCAGTCCATGAATCAGCCCACGCATGGATGTCAGACAAATTCGGTGATGACCTTGCACGCTCGCAAGGACGAATAAGTCTGAATCCGGTTTCACACGTAGATCCAATCGGCACTTTGCTGTTTCCGGCCATCGCGTTTTTTACGCATGCGCCTCTCATTGGCTGGGCCAAACCGACTCCGGTTAATCCGTTGAGATGGCGGAACAAACGGGTTGCGAATTTCTGGGTGTCCGCAGCCGGTGCGATAACCAACTTCATCATTGCTATTTTGTGTGGAATTGCAATTCGCGTGTTGTACAGTATCGGAACAATAGACTTTTCAGATCAAGGTGGTTTGGCTCCAGCGGCAAGCAATTCGATGATCGCGATAGGTGCGGTTCAATTGTTGATGGTGTTCTTTCAATTGAATGTTGCACTGGGGGTTTTTAACTTGCTGCCGATTCCGCCCCTTGATGGCAGCAAAGTACTCGCCAGCATTTTGCCGGACAGTTTTGAAGCCGGATTTGAAGCGCTGGAAAAGTTTGGCTTTATTCTTTTGTTCATAGCAGTCTTCACGGGCGTCTTGGGAGTGATCTTCAATTTCGTCATGCCGCTGGCGTGGTCGCTGGTTTTTATCGGTGCTAACCCAAGGTAATGAAAAGAATCTTTAGCGGCGTGCAGCCGACCGGCAACGTGCATCTCGGAAACTACCTGGGCGCTCTGCGCAATTGGGTGGCACTGCAACACGAATACGAGAGCTTCTTCTGCATCGTTAATCTTCACGCGATTACTTCGTGGCAGGATCCAAAACTGCTTGCCGAGAAGTCCAGGGAACTTGCCCGGATTTATCTTGCAGTCGGCATCGATCCAAGCGTTTCGACTATCTTCATTCAGTCAGATGTTGCTGAACATGCCGAGCTAACCTGGGTTCTGAATTGCATCGCGCGCATGTCTGAGTTGGAGCGCATGACGCAGTTTAAGGACAAGGCGCGCAAGCAGCGTGAGAATGTGGGCGTGGGAATGTTTGATTATCCGGTGCTGATGGCTGCTGACATTTTGCTCTACCAGACGGATCTTGTTCCGGTCGGTGAGGATCAGAAACAACATCTTGAACTAACGCGCGATTTGGCCATACGATTTAACCGTGACTATGGCGAGACGTTTCGCCTTCCCGAGCCCTACATTCCGAAGGTCGGTGCCAGGATCATGTCGTTGTCCGATCCCGCAAACAAGATGTCGAAATCGGACGACGATCCGGGCGGCTGCGTGCGCTTGCTCGACGATGCCGACAGCATCCAGCGCAAGTTTAAGCGTGCGGTGACGGATTCAGGAACAGAGATTCGTTTTGATGCGGCGCGGCCGGCGATAACTAATCTGCTGACGATCTTCCAGCTATTGACAGGTGAATCGCCGGAGCAGATTGAGGCACGCTTTGCCGATAAGGGCTATGCTCAATTGAAGCAGCAGCTCGCCGACGCTACGATCGGGTTTCTGCAGCCGCTCCAGGAGCGCGTGCGCGCTATCAACGACCAGGAGCTGACCACCATACTGGAAAATGGCGCTGCCAAAGCCCGTAGGATCGCCAGCGCAACCTGGGCAGAAGTTAAGGTGAAGATGGGTCTTTCGGGTGCTGAACTACTGGCGGAAGGATTGCCAGGCGAATAGCCCGAATTGCCAGCGAGGACTAGATGGACGAAACCAAAGAATCCACTGCCGCCCAGGCCGTGACTGAAGATGCGGTTCAAGTCGCAGAGCAATCGAGCGGCCCGATAGACGTTACCGGTTCATCGCCGGAATTAGTTTCAGACCACACGACCGACGATCTTAAAATCGTGATGGGCGAGTTTGACGGACCACTCGATCTGTTGCTCCACTTGATTCGTCAGGAACAGGTAAACATCTATGACATTCCGGTCGCCCGCATCGCCGACGCATACCTTCGCTATCTACAATTGATGCAAGAGCTGGACATCGCCGTGGCTGGTGATTTTCTGGTAATGGCCGCAACGCTGATCGAGCTCAAGACAAGGATGCTCCTGCCGCGCGATCCCTTCGCGGCAACGGAAGAGGAAGAAGACCCGCGCAAAGACCTCGTCGATCAATTACTTGAATATCAGAAGTACAAAGCCGCGGCGCAGATGCTGTGGTCACGCGCAACGGTAGAACGCGCCATTTTCAAACGAGCAGAAATCGAAACTGACAAAAACAACCCGGAGGTTGCGGTTGGGCTGTTTGACTTGTTGAAAGTTTTTCAGGAAATTCTCGCGCGGCACAAAGAAGAAGTGCTGATGGAGATCGAGCGAGAAGAGATTTCAATGGCGGAAATGCTCGAACGCTTGAGAAACATGGTGATGTCCGCCGGTGAGCTTAATCTGCGCGTTTTCTTTGAACGCGCCAGCTCGCGTCGCGAGTTGGTAGTGGCGTTTCTTTCGGTGCTGGAGCTGGTACGCACGACCGAGATTAGGTTATTTCAGGAACAAACGTTCGGCGACATCGTCGCGAGAATTGCAGCTTGAGTTCAGAGTACGCAGTTCAGAGTTCAAACTTTAGTTTGCTGCTTGGGTAGCGAGCAAGCTAAAGCTTGTACTCTAAACTGCGGGCCATTTAGTTCAGAAGAATAGAATGGAAGACGAAATGAGCGATCCACGCGTAGACAACAAACCAGAAGAAATCCTCGATGAGGCGACGCTTAACGAGGAGGCCAGCCGCGAGCTCGAGGCCATGGTTGCAGCAGAATCGCCGGCTCCGGAACCTGAAAGCTCGGAAGAATCGGGAACTTATATAGTTCAAAATGCAGCGGAGCGTAGCGCTATCATCGAAGCCCTGATCTTCGTTTCGGAGGAACCGCTGAGCACGAAAACGATGGCGGAAGTGCTCCGTGAAGATCGCGAAGTCGTGGAAGCGGGAGTGGCGGAGCTGGCCAAGGAATTCAACGGAAGAAACGGAGGCTTGCAGCTCCGCGAGGTGGCCGGCGGTTGGCAGTTTGCGACTCGACCCGAGTATCACGAACACGTGCGGGCCTATTTGAAGTCAAGACCGAGCGCAAAGCTCTCAATCGCTTCGCTGGAGACCCTGGCCGTAATTGCTTATAAGCAACCAGTCACGGTGCCGGAGATTCTCGAGATACGTGGCGTCCAGTCGCCCTCTTCGATCAAAACACTGCTGGACAAGAAGTTGATTGTAGCCAAAGGACGCAAGGAAACGGTTGGCCGGCCGATGATGTACGGCACGTCGAAAGACTTCCTGATCCAGTTTGGCTTGAAGGATCTGGGTGAGTTGCCGAGTATGGAAGACTTTCACGATTTGTCAGGCGGAGGGTCGTAGAAGGCAGTAGGCAAAAGGCAAAAGGCAGAAGGCACAAACGAGCCAAATGCTTTCTTTCTGCCTACTGCTTACCGCTTACTTCTTACTGTTTTATGCAAGAACGACTACAGAAACTGATCGCGGCTGCCGGCCTTGCTTCGCGTCGGCACGCCGAGCAGCTGATCACTGCCGGTGAAGTTACGGTTAACGGAAAAGTGGTTACGGAACTCGGAACGAAGGCCGATCCGGAAATCGATCACATCAAAGTCCGCGGCAAGCTCATTAATCCATCGCTGGAGAGAAGAGAAAAAGTTTACGTCTTGCTAAACAAGCCACGCGGGTGCCTCTCGAGCGTCAGTGATCCTGATGGGCGTCCCACGGTCCTGGAACTCCTACCCGCTTCTCTGGGCAGGCTTTATCCCGTGGGCCGTCTCGACTTCAACACCGAGGGACTGTTATTGCTGTCCAATGATGGCGACTTCACTAATTTCATCACCTCCGCGCGCAACCAGGTCGAAAAGGTTTATGAAGGAAAAGTAAAGGGCGTTCCCAGCGAGCAGGCGATCGAACGTTTGCGGCGCGGGGTCACGCTCGAAGACGGCACGCGCACAGCGCCGGCAAAAATCAGGAGACTGGGCGAGACGGAAACCAATACCTGGTTTGAGATTCTGCTTCACGAAGGAAAAAACCAGCAGATTCGGCGAATGTTTGATCTCATCGGACACTCGGTAATCAAGTTGCGACGTTCGCGCATTGGATCTTTGCGGGATGATGATTTGAAGCCAAAAAAATGGCGCCGGCTCACGCCAGATGAGGTCAAGCTCCTCACGCAAAAACGACCGCGAACCAAAAGGAAGCTCCATTAGCCGCAGATTCACGCGGATAGACGCGGATCTGAAATGAACAGAATAGAACAGCGTTTCACAAAACCTGTTAATCGCCGAGTTGCAAATTTGATTTCTGTTTCAGATCCGCTTTTATCCGCGCAAATCCGCGGCCACTTAGTCTGCGACAGTTCGGTAAGCTTCTCGAGTCTCATGTGGCCAGTCACGGTTCTTCGCGCCAATGAGGTAGAATAACTTTTACCGCATTCTGACGATTTATTATCTTAGGACAGGCATTTCGGCCTGTTAGAGTCTGACAGGCTGGGATGCGTTTGTTTCGGCGCGGATTTTCGTTTGCAGGGAACACGAATGGAATTCGAATTAACGGAGGAGCAAAAACAGGTCAAGATGAGCGTGCGCGAATTTGCCGAAGCGGAGATCGCGCCGCACGTGATGGAGTGGGACGAAGCGCAACATTTTCCTATTGAACTGCAGCCAAAACTTGCCGAGTTGGGATTGACCGGAGTTCTTTTTCCTCAAGAGTATGGCGGCGCCGGCATGGGCTACGTTGAGTATGCAACGATCATCGAAGAGTTATCGCGCGTCGACGGCTCAGTCGGTATTTCGGTAGCAGCGCATAATTCACTTTGCTGCAATCATATCTATCAATTCGGCTCGGAAACGCAGAAACAGAAGTTTCTCGTACCGTTGGCCGGCGGCAAGCATTTGGGGGCGTGGGGTCTGACTGAACCGAGCGCGGGCTCAGACGCTTCCGGAACGCGCTCGACCGCAGTTCGGAAAAATGGCGGTTGGGTTGTGAATGGCTCTAAGAACTTCATTACCCATGCGATTCATGCCGACACCTGTGTGGCAGTTGCGGTGACGGATCGCTCTAAGAGCAGTAAGGGAATTACCGCCTTCATCTTTGAGAAGGGAATGAAGGGCTTCTCTCCCTCGAAGAAGGAGAACAAGCTTGGCCTTCGGGCGTCGGAAACAGCCAGCGTGGTATTCGAAGACTGCTACCTGCCGGACGAGAATCGTCTGGGTGAAGAGGGGCAGGGCTTTGTGAACGCTATGGAGATTCTTGATGGCGGACGAATATCGATAGCGGCGCTGGCAGTAGGCATTGCCCAGGGAGCTTATGAGTCGGCTCTGCGCTACTCGAAGGAGCGACAACAATTTGGCAAGCCGATATCCGAGTTTCAGGCGATTCAATTCAAGTTGGCAAACATGGCGACGCAAATAGATGCCGCGCGGTTGTTGATGTACCGGGCGGCGTGGCTGAAAGACCAGGGCAGGAAGACAACCAAAGAATCATCGATGGCCAAGTTGTTTGCTTCCGAAGTGAGCGTAAACATTTGCGAGGAAGCCATTCAGGTGCACGGCGGCTATGGTTACACAAAGGATTATCCCGCGGAAAAATATTGGCGCGATTCGAAGCTTTGCACGATCGGCGAAGGAACTTCCGAGATCCAGCGAATTATCATCGCTCGAGAAATTCTCCAGCAGGCTGTTTAGTAAGTGGACGCCTCAAATAACAACACGTCACTAGTAGATCGACTCGCCGCGGGTGACACGCGCGCAGTGGCGCGTGCAATCTCCAAAGTCGAAGATGTCTCTAAAGATGCGGCTCAGTTGATGAAGAAGATCTTTCCCTTGACGGGTCGTGGCTTGGTAATCGGAATCACTGGTGCGCCGGGCGCGGGAAAATCATCTTTGGTAGACAAGCTCGCTTTGCACTATCGCCGGCAAGGTGAACGCGTTGGGATTATTGCCGTTGATCCTTCGAGTCCATTTTCGGGTGGCGCAATTCTGGGCGACCGGATTCGCATGCAGACGCTGGGCCTCGATAGCGGCGTCTTCATCCGCTCGATGGCCACTCGAGGAAATCTTGGAGGACTGGCGCGAACCACGGTGGATGCCGTTTCAATACTTGACGCTGCCGGCTATGGCAGAATCATTATTGAGACAGTCGGTGTAGGCCAGGACGAGGTTGAGATAGTAAAGGCTGCGGATATTTCGGTGGTAGTGCTGGTTCCGGGAATGGGCGATGATATTCAGGCAATCAAGGCCGGCATTATGGAGATTGGGGACATCTTTGTAATTAACAAAGCCGATCGCGAGGGGGCCAACGCCACCGAAACGGAGGTGGAGGCGCTGCTGTCACTGGCCATGCGGGACGACTCCTGGGAACCTCCGATCATCAAAACTGTAGCCACGGAAAGCAAGGGGATTCAGGAGCTTGCGGCCGCGATTGAGAAATATCGCAACTTCCATTTAGAGTCGAAATCGGGAGAGGGCCGTCGCCGGGCGATAGCACGTTGGCGCATTCTTGAGTTGCTACGGGAGCGTCTCGTGGCGCAAACCCTGGAGTCGGATTCCGCATCCGAGAAGCTTGATCGGCTGGCGGGGGAAGTTGCCAGCAGGCAGCGAGACCCTTATTCTGCGGTGGAGGAGATTTTGGCAGGAGGTAAGTAGTCGTCGGCCTGTGGTCGTTGGCTGAAGTTGAAGGAAAGTAAGATTTTCCGTATATCATTTAAGATTTCTCATTTGTCATTCAATCTAATAACTACAGACAAATGACTACGGCCGACTGACTACTGACAACTAACCAATTTCATGAAAGTTGATCACATTGGGATTGCTACCCACCAAATTGACGAAGCCCTGCGCCTTTGGCGGGACGCACTGGGGTTGGAGGTCGATTCCACGGAAGAGGTCACTGAGCAAGGTGTGCGCGTGGCTATGCTGCCCATTGGTGAGACGCACATAGAACTTCTCGAACCCTTGAGCCAGGATTCGCCGGTCGGGAAGTTTTTGCAGAAGCGCGGCCCCGGTATTCATCACGTCGCGGTAAGGGTTACAGATATTCGCGCATCGTTGGCGCAGTTGAAGGAGAAGGGAACCCGGTTAATCGATGAAACCCCACGCACAGGCGCGGGCGGTTGTCTGGTCGCATTTATTCACCCTTCATCGGCTAACGGCGTATTGCTCGAGTTAGTACAGCACGATTAGATTTGTTTTTTTTTGAAAGGATAATTATTTTGAATTCAACTACCAAAGCTTGGATAGCGGCCGCCGTGGCCGTAGTGTTTGCCATCGGCTTGATCGTCTGGCAGGTGAAGGCGCGACGAACTGAAATCTCTAACCTTTCCGCCCAAGACATGGCGCTGATTGCGGAAGACCAGCCGCCACAGTTTCGTGCGCGTCTCGCCAGCGACGAAGCGACGCGGAAAAGTTTTGCGGAGGACCTACATAAGCTCCTGGCGGTGGCCGAAGAAGCGCGCGCTAAAGGCATAGGCAATAAACCGGAAGTAAAACGTCAGCTCGACCTCGTTAGATCTGTTGTATTGGCCGAGAACTATTTCAAATCGCAGGGAACTGGCCCCGCTGGTCCGAAGATATCCGAACAAGAGGTCGAAGAGTTTTTCAAGCAACCCGCTAACCAGGCACGGTTTGACCAATTCATAAACGACGCTAAAGCCAAGAATCCTCAACTCGCCGGCGGTCAGATTCCCGAGGAACAACTTAAGCAGGTCAAGCAGCAACTCGGACAGGTGCTGATCGGCGAACAACGCGCGATTGCCGCGGGAACCGACAAGCAGCGCAATGTCGACTTGCAGATAAAGCTTGAGCAGGCTCGAATCCTGGCGCAAACCTACGCCCAGGAGCAGTTGGCCGACAAGATGAAAGCTACGGATCAGGAAGTTGATGAGTATCTCAAGCAACATCCGGAATTAGACGCTAAACAGAACCGCGCCAAAGCGGAGGACGTATTGAAGCGTGCCCGCGCCGGCGAAGATTTTGCAAAGCTGGCCAAGGAATTTTCCACTGACCCCGGAAGCAAGGAAAAGGGTGGCGACCTGGGCTGGTTTGGCCACGGCCAGATGGTGCCTGAGTTTGAGCAGGCCGCGTTCGCTTTGAAGCCTGGAGAGATTAGCGCCCTGGTTGAGTCAAAGTTTGGCTACCACATTATCAAACTCGACGAGCGCAAGACCGAAACCAAGGACGGGAAAGCTGAAGAGAAAGTCCATGCGCGACACATCCTGATCGGAGAGACTGCCGGCGAGGGTGCTAATCCCTTTGCGCCACCACAGACTGGACGCGACAAGGCGAAGGCCGCCGTCGAACAGGAGAAGCAGAAAAGAGTACTCGACGAAATCGTCAAGCGTTCGCATGTTACTGTCGCCGAAAACTTCCAGGTGAAAATGCCTGAACCACAGCAGCAGCCGCAAGGTCTGCCGCCTGGATTTGGTCCTGGCCCTGAAGAATCAGGTCAGCCGGCTCCGGTAGAGCCCGTCGAGGACGCTCCCAAGCCAAAGACGGAACCCAAAAAGCACAAGTAGGGGCTGCGAGCAACGAAACTGAAATGCAGTTTGGCGACTACCGCGTTGAGATTATTCCGGACACTGAGTTTCGCCTCGATGGCGGGGCAATGTTTGGAGTGGTCCCGCGCGTTCTTTGGTCGCGCGTCTGTCCACCTGACGAGCAGAACCGGATTCGTATGAACATGAATTGCGTGTTCATCGACACCGGTCAGGAACGGATCCTGATCGAAACCGGGATCGGCGAAAAGTGGTCTGCGAAACATACTGAAATGTTCGGCATCAGCCGCAGGCGGGCGCTGGCTGAATCGTTGCGGGCGGTTGCCAGTGTTGAGCCGGATAGCATAAGCATCGTCATTAATACTCATCTACATTTCGATCATGCAGGCGGAAATACAGAGCTAAACGGAGAAGGTCCGGCTGCGCCTGCGTTTCGAAATGCTCGTTACTTTATTTCCAAAAGCGAAGTCGAACACGCTGAAGCCCCCAGCGAACGAGACCGTGCGAGTTATTTGCCCGAGAACTGGCGTCCGCTGATAGCGAGTGGCCAACTGGAATTAAAGGAAGCAGACTACGAAGTGGCGCCGGGGCTGCGTATGGAAACCTACCCGGGTCATAATCGATCGATGCAGTGTTGGCGACTTGAGGAAGGTGGGCAGACGCTCTTCGGCTTTGCCGATCTTGTGCCGATGCGCGCTCATGTGCCGTTCGCCTGGATCATGGGCTACGATCTTTATCCGGCAGAGACGCTCGAGGTGAAAAAGAAGCTGCTGCCGCAGGCCGCGCGAGAAGGGTGGACGTGCTTGTTCTATCATGACCCGGATGAGCCGTTGTGTAAGTTAATTGAGGAGAACGGAAAACTCCGACCGGTTCCTTATTTCAGCGGAGCACAAGATGTTTAAGCGAAGCACGTCCTATCCCAGCGCCGAAGGGCTGGCTGATCCACACATAGCTATCTGACGAAATGGAATTAGCAAAGATCGGAATCATTGGCGGCAGCGGGCTCTACCAGATGCCGGAGCTTCAGGATGTGAACGAGATCACCATCGAAACTCCTTTTGGCTCTCCGTCAGATGCTCTTATCGTGGGCACGCTTGAGAACGAACGGGTCGCGTTTCTGCCGCGGCACGGACGTGGACACCTTTTCACGCCTACGGAAGTTCCGTTCAGGGCTAACATTTATGCGATGAAGCTGCTGGGTGTGGAGCGGATCCTTTCAGCCTCCGCAGTAGGTTCGCTCCAGGAGCAGTACGCACCGCTCGACATGGTTATTCCCGATCAGTTTTTTGACAGGACTCGGGCACGCGCGCGTGAATCGACCTTCTTTGGTGAGGGCATCGTGGCGCATGTGACCTTTGCTCATCCCGTTTGCGAGGAATTGGGCGACGTGCTTGAAGAGTCGTGCAAGGTTACCGACGTTAAGGCCCACCGCGGCGGCACATATCTGTGCATGGAGGGGCCGGCGTTTTCCACCAAGGCAGAGTCTGAAGTTTATAGAAGCTGGGGAATGAGCGTCATCGGCATGACAAACCTGCAGGAGGCCAAGCTCGCGCGCGAGGCCGAGATCTGTTACGCCACGCTCGCGCTGGTCACTGATTATGATTGCTGGCATCCCGGTCACGATGCGGTCACTGCGGAGTCAGTAATTCAGTATCTAAACAAGAACGTCCGGAATGCGCAGCTCATCATGAAGGACGCCGTTAAGCGACTGAGTGAGCAGAAGCGAAACTGCAAATGTGGTTCTGCCTTGAAGAATGCGATCTTCACCGCGCCGCATTTGTGGCCGGAAGAGACTCGGAAGAAACTTGACGCCATAGTCAAAAAATATGCGCTCTCCTGAAGAAGTAGGCATCCAAGTTTGGGTAAGGACTCAAGTAGTTTAGAGTTCAAGTAGTTGAGAGTTCAAGCTTGAGCTTGCTGAGTTTCCAAGGGGCAAACTAAAGTTTGAACTCTGAACTGCTTGAGTGAAAGCTTCGTCGGATTTTTGAGGGCAAGCGGGCTTGCCCGGGTTGAAAGGTGATTTATGAAGAAAGTATTTGTCACATTAGTTGTGCTGGTAACGGCATTGTTTATTTCCGCCTCGGCTTCGTATGGTCAGGGAAAGGCTAAGACTGGTCCGGATCCGTCTACAATTCGCGACTCGGACCTGGAAAAAGACTCTCTGCACAATCTCGAAGTCGCTCGCCACTACTTTAAACTGAAGAAGGCGTACCTGGCCGCACTCAAGCGGTGTGAAGAAATCGACGCCGGTAATCCTAATTTCGCCAGGATGGATGAAGTGCTGTACCTGGCTGGCGAAAGCAGCTTAAGGCTCGCGGAGAGCGGTGGAAAGCAAAAGACCAAGAATGTGCTGCCTACCGACGTGCAGGCAAAAGAAAGGCAAGCCATGAAGTACAAAACGCCCGAGGAACTCCGGGAAGATGCGCGCGTCTATCTTTCGCGGCTAGTGTCCGGTTACCCGAATAGCGTTTTTTATAAGCAGGCTGAGATCGACCTGCAGACGCTGGGCGGTCCGATCAAGCCCGAAAGCAGTAAGCAGTGAGCAGTAAGCAGTGAGCAGTGAGCAGTAAGCTGAAAATCATTCTGAATTTGAAATTTGAGATAATCTGAGATCTCAGATCTCAGATCGAAGACCAAAAGCCAGAAGACCAAAAGCCAGAAGACCAAAGACCCAAAACCAAAGACCCAAACCTGAAAATCTATGTCTCTCCTTGTTGTTGGTTCTGTGGCATTCGACGGGGTCGAAACGCCGTTTGGTAAATGTGAAAAGATGTTGGGCGGCTCAGCTTCCCACTTCTCAATCTCAGCGAGTTACTACACTGATGTTCGCATTGTCGGGGTGGTGGGAGGAGATTTTAGCGCCACCGAGCAACAGGTTTTTGACAATCACGGCGTCGACACCTTAGACCTCGAACGTATTCCTGACGGCAAGACTTTCAGGTGGTTTGGACGTTACGATTACGATCTAAACGTAGCGCATACGCTCGATACCCAGCTAAATGTGTTTGCCGATTTTCAACCAAAACTTTCGGAGACGTCTAAAAGCGCGCGACTGGTTTTTCTAGGCAACATCCAGCCTGACCTGCAGCGAGGCGTACGCGAACAAGTCCCTAACGCCGAGCTGGTGGCCCTGGATACAATGAATCTGTGGATCGAAACGGCGCGTGAGTCGCTGCTACGTACGATTAAGGGCGTAAACGTTGTCATCATAAACGATGCGGAAGCGCGACAGTTGACGGAAATCCCTAATCTTATCAAGGCCGCTCGCACGATACTTTCGTGGGGTCCTAATGCTTTGATCGTAAAGCGTGGCGAATACGGGGCCGCACTTTTCACCAATCAGAGTTATTTCGCAATCCCCGCCTACCCGCTCGAGTCGGTTTTTGATCCCACTGGCGCCGGCGATACATTTGCGGGTGGGTTTATGGGGTATCTTTCCAGCCAGGACAAGCTGGACGAAGCCGCGATGAGGCGAGCGATGATCTTCGGATCTGTTATGGCCTCATTCAACGTGGAAGAATTTGGCACTGCGCGCGTACAGAAGCTTACTCATGATGAAATTAATCAACGTTTTCGCGCCTTCAAACAAATGACCAATTTTGAGGAAATTCCTTTCGAACGCGCGGTTCACGCGATAAAGTAGGTTTTCTCTTGGTCTTTGGTCTTAGGCCTTTGGTCTTTGTGTTGACGGCGTACAGAGAAAATTCCAAATATGAGGCATTGGACCAAAGACCAAAGACCAAAAACAAAGACCAAAACTGTCACCTAAAGAAAGTCACTGGAGATTCTATGTTTTGTCCTGTTTGTGAATCCGAATACGAAGCCGGCATCACCCGGTGCCCTGACGACGGTTCTGAGTTAGTCAAACGCCTGACATCGGAGACGGCAACTCACGATGGCAGTCAGGCTAAATTCGTTCCCCTACACCATCTTGGATCTCCGGCTGAGGCCGAAATGGTCAACGACATTCTGTCGCAGAACGGGGTCCGCTCGGTTATTAAGTCTGGTGGTGCAGACGCGCTATCGCCTTTGCTGTCGGCGACGTCGGAAGGCGCGCTCATATTTGTTGACGAGCGTGACTTCGATCGGGCCAAGGAAATCTACGCCTCCTTCTTCGGCGATGATACGACTCCCTTGACTGGTGGCGTGCTTGAGGAAGACGAAGAATGAAGTTCAGAGTTCAACCCCGGGTAGCGCTGTGAACGATTCTCGGATAAAGACCCAGTCTGGAATTGTCGATAAAGCTGTGGCCATTTGTCGACCCACGATGCTGAGCGTGCCGGAACTGACCCGGTCGCTACCGCTCCTCGGTTCAGTACGGCCCGCGTAGGGTGTTAGCGTTTAGGTTGCGTGTTGGGTTATGCAGGCAAGCTAAAACTTCAACTCTCGGAACCTTTTGATCCCATGGACGCCGCACCTGAGGAAGCGATCGCAGTTTTCATGACAGCAGCACACCGGGAAGAGGCGACGCGGCTGGCTGAGATGTTGGTGGAAAAGCGCCTTGCCGCTTGCGTGCAGATCCTGCCGGAGATGGAGTCGGTCTATCGCTGGCAAGGGAAGGTCGAGCGGCAGCGTGAAGTCTTGTTGATCGCGAAGACGACTCGATCCAGGTTTGAAGAATTGGAAACGGAAGTGCGCGCCCTGCATAGCTACGAGACGCCGGAGATTGTAGCTCTGCCGTTGACCGCCGGCTCAGGTCCTTACCTTGAATGGCTCAAGACGAGCGTAGACGTTGAGAACGATGTGAAAAATTCTTAGCTCTGTGCAGGGCCTTGATATGGATCGGCAATTTCTGAAATCAGACTATTGTCCAGGCGTAAGGCGTCCTGACTGCTAACGATAATTTGCACGACTTCCGCGGGAGAATCCGTCAGGTGCAGGAGCTTAAGATCCTGTTCCGTGACCTTGCCTTGCTTCATCGCGAAATCGCGAATCCAACCGAGCAATCCACCCCAATAAGCAGATCCGAAAAGCACAACTGGAAAGTTACGAATCTTCTTGGTCTGAATTAACGTGAGAGCTTCAAAGAGTTCGTCGAGTGTGCCAAAGCCGCCCGGAAAGATGATGAAGCCCAGGCTATATTTCACAAACATCATCTTGCGAACGAAAAAGTATTTGAACTTTAGGTCTTTGGTCAGGTAGGGATTTGAGTTCTGTTCAAACGGCAGCTCGATGTTGCAGCCAATTGAGAGCCCGCCCGCTTCAAACGCGCCGCGGTTGGCGGCTTCCATAATGCCTGGGCCCCCGCCAGTGATCACTGCGAACCCCGCACGGGCGAGAAGTGCCGCTGTTTCCCGTGCCGCCTGGTAGTCCGGGTCGTCTGTGCGGGTGCGTGCCGAACCAAAAATCGAGATTCCTCGAGTGAGAGTTGCGAGCTCGTCAAAGCCTTCAACGAACTCACCCATAATACGAAAGACACGCCAGGTGTCAGTGTGCGTAAACTCAGCCGGACCTGGGCTCTCGAGAAGTTGCTCGTCCTGTGTGGTGCCCGGCGGGTGTTCGTCAGGCTCTTCTTTGTCGACCATCGTCCTTCATATCCCCATGATGTTGTAGCCGCAGTCTACATAGATAACTTCGCCGGTGATTGCCGACGCCATCGAACTGCAGAGGAATAGAGCCGTGTTGCCAACTTCGCGAGCTTCGACGTTGCGGCGGAGCGGAGCGCGCTCGGCCGCGTGCTTCAACATGCTACTGAAGTCTGCGACCCCGCGCGCCGAGAGCGTCTGAATTGGACCGGCGCTGATGGCGTTGACGCGAATGTTGCGCGGGCCAAGATCATTTGCCAGATAACGCGTGCTTGCTTCCAGTGCCGCTTTGGCAACGCCCATGACGTTGTAGCCGGCGACAACCTTTTCTGCGCCGTAGTAACTCATGCAAACAATGCTGCCGCCTGCGGTCATCAATGGCG
Organism: Pyrinomonadaceae bacterium; assembly: GCA_036507195.1. Classification (GTDB taxonomy): domain Bacteria; phylum Acidobacteriota; class Blastocatellia; order Pyrinomonadales; family Pyrinomonadaceae; genus PSRF01. The sequence goes on from DASXQM010000211.1 coordinate 27,111, forward strand.
TTGCCGCACGCGCGAGTTGAACTAACGAATAGGCGCTTATCTCGAGCGCGGTGAGAAAGGCTTCGCGGCTCGTGTCGAGATACTCGCCTCCAAGCGCTTCGCGAGGCGCATAAGCGATGCTGTGAATCAGAAAATCGAGACGGCCAAATTCTTCGCCGACTCGCTTGAAAGTCTCATCAACTTCTTCCTGCTTGGTGACGTCACAGGGGAGAAGCAATGAGCCGGGCATCGCTTCCTGGGTCAGGCCCTCAACATTCTCCTTCAGCCGATCGCCCTGATAAGTGAAGGCGAGGCGGGCCCCGGCTTCGTGCAACGACTGCGCCGTGGCCCAGGCGATCGAACGTTTATTTGCAACACCGAAAATGATTCCGAATTTGTCTTTTAGCATAAGTCTGGAAGTATCAACAAAGTGCGTTTAAAGAGCAAGTTGACGAGTCACGACGGTAGTGAT
>DASXQM010000212.1:0-6372 GCA_036507195.1 Pyrinomonadaceae bacterium
GAAACGAAACGCCCAATGTGCTTGTCAGCTCCATAGCGTAATCTGCCAACGGTACTTTTTCAGTGAGAACTAGTTAAGACGCAGATAGGTGTTGACTGGAGCCATAGCAATGCAGGCGGCGTTGACCTGCGGGAATGCTTGGTTACACCTCACAAGTTTACTTTTATTTCGGCCATCGACGACAAACCAGCGGAAGCCTGGGTGGTATTGCTGGAGCACCCCCACAGAGGGGACGGTTATGCGGTTGTTTTCGATGAGCTTTCAGGCGAGTTTGGGCTAGCGCAGTTCGCCGAAGGCTACGAACCTTCCTTGCTGGGCTGGTATGGTGACTTCTTCGAAGCGCTGGAAGCCATGTAAACAGTTACTAACAACAGGTTTAAGACCGCCGATGGGAGACGCCGCGGCTTAGTCTGACTGTTAGGCATTGGACAAAACATCGACCCAAGAGCTGGATCGTGAGGGGGGAGACATGCGGGCCAACATCCGTAAACAATGGGAAGGCGCGGCCCCCGGTTGGGCGCAATGGGAAACGACCATCGCCACCTGGATAGAGCCTGCCACCGCGGCCATGCTCGCTATGGCAGGTGTTGACGCTGGCGCCCGAGTGCTCGACCTTGCCAGTGGCGCGGGGAGCCAGACGTTGCGTGCGGCCCACCGGGTTGGCGCACAGGGGCACGTGGTCGCGAGCGACATTGCCGAATCGATGCTGCACCACGTGCGGGAGAACGCCCGCGCCGCCGGTCTTGACAATGTCACCACGCTGGCTGGCGCCGCAGAAGACCTCGACGTGGCCGCTGAGACCTTCGATGCGGTCATCTGTCGTCTCGGCCTGATGCTCTTTGTCGAACCGGCGAAAGCTCTCGTTGCTGTGAGACGCGCTCTCAAGCCCGGCGGGAAGGTCGCCGTCGTGGTTTTCACCACGCCTGTGGCCAATCCGTTTATGGCAAAGCCTATGCAGATTCTCTTACGTCATGCCGGGAAGACGCCGCCAGCGCCAGGGCAACCCGGGATTTTTTCGCTTGGTGCTTCTGGGGTTATCGAGCACTTGTTTACGAACAGTGGCTTCATGGGCGTCGAGCAGTGCACCTTGGCCCTGCCGTTGCGGATGCCGTCCGCTGCGCAGGCGTTGGCGATGATGCAGGAGGCATTTGGCGCCTATCGGGCTGTGGTAAGTGATAGCCCCGAGGCCGTTCGGGTAGCCGCGTGGGCGGAGGTCGCGGAGACGCTTAAAACCTTCGAAACTACGACGGGATTCGAAGCACCAGCAGAGGTATTGGTTGCTGCAGGCATCAAGCCTGCATAAGCGGTTCGTTTGCTCGCGGCGCAGAGGGTGCCACAGATCTCGCAGGCGCAGGAACGTAGTCGCTGTGCCTAATACACCGCCGCAGCCGAGGCCGTTCATTTCGGAGCCGTAACTCTAGAATTTTCGCAAGTCGACCGTAAGCTTAAAGAGAAAGGAGCCAGCTATGCAATGGACTCGCCGTGAATTCATTACTCACGTGGGGGTTGCCGCGGTGGCTGCGGCGCTGCCGTTTGAGCGCGCAACCGCGCAGACCCGTTCGGGCGTGAACAGCCGCGACCGCGTCATCATCTGCAACGAGGACTCCAATACTCTGTCGGTCATTGATCCTAACACCAACACGATCGCCGCCACGATCAACCTGACGTCGTTTGACGAAGACCCTCGACCGCCGTTTCGGCTCGTGACTGGCGGTGTCACGCCTACTCACGCCTCCATGGTCACAAAGCCCCTTTACCATGGCGCGATTAATATTCACGGCGCCGCTCCGTCGCCGGACAACCGGCTCCTAGCCTGTACCGGCCGGGGTACGAGTAACGTTTATGTGATCGACCTCGAGACCATGAAGATTATCGGCAACACGCCTAACCCGCAGGCGGGAGATCAAACCAATCCCGAGCGCCTGACAAGCGGCGTGTTGGTCGGGCGAGAGCCGCACGAACCGACCTTTAGTCGGAACGGCAAAGAGCTTTGGGTTACGGTCCGCGGCGAGAATCGCATCGCCATTCTTGACGTTGCAGCCGCGCAAAAGGAATCGCAGAGTGTGTCGTCGCGCGCAGTGCGCCTATACTATCAGTCGCTGAACGGCCCGGCGCAGGTATGGTTTTCGGGCGATGCCAGATGGGCGTTTGTCGTATCGCAAAAAGCATCGCAACTTGAGGTCATTGAGACCCACTTTGGCCGCGATGGTCTCAGCCGGCCCAAACGACGCGCCATCCTCGACATCAAGGCGCAGGATCCTTTCGGCTTTACGCCGTTCGAAAAAACGACAGCCGACGGCAAAGAACTCTGGCTTTCTCATAAGCTCGCCGACTCGGTCTCCGCGTGGTCCGTGCGCGCCGAACCGCAGCTACTCGATACGGTTCCGTTGGGTAAGATGGCGCGACCCAATCATATTGAATTCGTCGAAAACTCCAATGGAAAAGTTGTCTATGCGTCGCTGGCGCGCGTGGACGATGGCGGGCCCGGTGGCGTAGCATCCAGCCAGCTCGCGTTTATCGATCGCTCGGCCGCATCGGGTAACCGAAAGGTAGTCGGAACATTTTTCAGCCATGGGCGCGAGGCACATGGTTTGTGGACCAATCCTGAAAATACGGTATTGTACATCGCCCATGAACAAGACGAACTGCCAAATACGCCGAATAATGGTCAAACGGTATGTAGCGCGTTCGATGTGAGCGACCCGTTCAAGCCGGAGTTTATAGCGCAGATTCCGCTGGGCGAACTAGCGCTACCGTCCGGAAAGTTGCGCAATAAGAAGAGCATCAATCTTGTCTATGTGCGCCCCGGGGCGCGCAGCCAAACGGCCTAATGAGGAAAATATGAGCGCACAGCCCATAACAACTGCAGCCACAGCATTACCCAGAGAATCTTCTCAGCATCACGATGACGCAACGAGCCCGCAAAAGCCCCCAATGTCGCGTGAGTCAGAGCACTTTGTGCGTGAGCTGGACGCAGCAATGAAGAAAATGATGAATGAGATGCATGCGCCCGGTTACACTGGTAATCCGGATGTTGATTTCCTAGCGATGATGATCCCACACCATCAAGGCGCGGTAGATATGGCGCGGCTAGTCTTGATCTACGGGAAAGACCCGCTCGCACGCCGCCTTGCCGAGGAAATTATTGCCTCGCAGACAGCCGAGATTGGCGCAATGAGTGAACGGCTCACAATCTTGCGCCGCGGTGAAGATCCAAATCCCGGCGGTTTCCCAGCGCTGCATGGCACCCGAGGCGTGACGCCTCGCTGAGGGTTCGGTTCGAGTCTGGACGGGACTAACTCTCAGCTACCTATTCCCGGTCACTGGCACACCTTAGCATTCGAGACCAGCAGCGCAATCGAACCGGTCGCTAGCAACGACGCCTGAGCTCAAGTGTTAAGCCTCTAATCGAACTGAATTCTCCTACAAACTAATCGGCAGAGACTCGACTGAAGCGTCGTTCAATCTAATCGTGGGTGGATTTAGGCGCTATTTCACTTGATCACCTTGTCCGCCCGGAAAAGAACTGACTGCGGAATCGTGAGACCAATCTGCTTCGCCGCCTTCAGGTTGATCACCAGCTCAAACTTCGTCGGCTGCTCGACGGGAATGTCGGCGGGCTTAGTTCCTTTTAGAATCTTGTCGACCATCGATGCTATACGCTTGTAGGGCTCCGTCTCGTCGGATCCGTAGGACATCAAGCCACCGCTGGCGACAAATTCTGCCTGATTGTAAATCGCCGGCAGCCGATTTTTTGCCGCCAGGTCCACGATCTGTTTTTGATTAGAATTGAAAAACGGGCTCCCCATCACGGCGAGAGCGGCGCTACCCGCCTTAGTCGCCTCTTTGAACGCACCCTCGAATTTGTCGGCGCTGCTTACCTCCATGGAATGAAGTTGCAGACCCAGTTCTCGTGCCGGCAGTTGGCTTTCTTTCCATGCTTGCAAAGAGCTTGCATCCTGCGGATTCCACAACGCCGCAACGCGGGAGAGCTTGGAAATGGTTTCCTTGAGCAACTCCAGTCGCTTGCCGGCTAACGCCGCCGCAATGGTGGTGAACCCAGTGATGTTTCCCCCGGGCCGCGCCAGGCTGTCGACCAGCCCAACCGCAACAGGATCAGCCCCGTAAAAAACGATGGGGATCGTCTTCGTAGCGTTCTTGGCGGTTAGGGCAGCAGCCTGCGCGGGAGTGACGAGCACGTCCACCCTGAGACGGACCAGCTCATCGGCCAGGGCGGGGAGCCGGTCAAGCTTACCCTCCGCGTATCGATACTCGAAAGCTATGTTCTTACCCTCGACATAGCCGAGTGCGCGGAGCTCTCGCGCGAATACCTCACGCGCGGGGGCTGAAGCGGAACGGGCTCCAAGCCAGCCAATCTTAGGTACTTTTGCCTGCTGCTGCGCCTCGGCGATTGCTGCCCCACCAAGCACAGCGATGACTGGAAGAAACAAAAGGATCTTTCTCATCGCTCCTCCCCACCATAGGACTGAGTGCTGAGCTACGAGTGCTGAGCGTTCGATGCTTGGCCAGCGACTCTCGGATTTCATAGCTCAGTCCTCGTTACTCAGTCCTCAGCACTGTCATTTTATGACTTTGTCCGCCCTGAATAGCACGGACTGCGGAATCGTGAGGCCGATCTGCTTGGCCGTCTTGAGGTTTATCACCAGCTCGAACTTCGTCGGCTGCTCAACAGGCAGATCAGCCGGCTTGGCACCTTTTAAGATTTTGTCCACGTATGTGGCGGCGCGGCGGAACAAGTCGGTACTGCTCATGCCGTAGGACATAAGCCCCCCGTCTTCCACAAATTCTGCAAACGGGTATGTCGCTGGGAGCCGGCTCTTTACCGCAAGTTCGACAACCTGTGTTCGCTGAGAATTGAACACTGGACTCCCCAGCACGAAAACTGCGTCAGCACGTCCCTTGCGTGCGGCTTGGAATGCAGTCTCAATATTCTTGGGATCTAGTACGTCTAGGTATTGAAGCTTCACGCCGAACGACCCTGCGGCGAGTTCCGTCTCTTTTAACGATTGTGCGGTGCCCGGTTGGGTCGAAGTCCCGAAGACGGCCACGCGGGAGAGCCTAGGGACGATCTCCTTCAGAAGCTCCAGTTGTTTTCCGCTTATCTCCGGGGCAAGGGTTGACAATCCAGTAATGTTCCCGCCAGGTCGCGCAAGGCTGGCGACGAACCCGTTCCCTACAGGATCGTTAACTTGCGCCATGACAATGGGAATCGTAGAAGTTGCTTCCTTGGCGGGACGGGTTGATGCCGGACCAGCCGTGACGATGACGTCTACCTTGAGACGCGCGAGCTCGGCCGCAAGCGCGGGGAGCCGATCTAGTTTCCCCTCTGCATATCGCCACTCGATGACAATGTTTTTCCCCTCCACGTATCCAAGCTCACGCAGACCCTGGCGGAATGCTTCGACGCGGTCCGCGATAGAGGAAGGGAAGACAGCAGCTAGGAATCCTATCCTATGGACCTTCTTCGCCTGCTGCGCCTCGGCCATGGCTCCACAGCCCACCAGCATTGCGATGATTAGAAGAAGCCGAAGACTCTTTCTCATAGCCCGTCTCTTATATCCGGACAGAATTAAACAGCTCGTGTGTGCCTTTTTTTGGCGAGACTATCCAACGATAGGCTGATATGTCAACCTGAGATTCAACAACCTACAAGCCGAAAGGTTCTAGGAGTAAATTGGTTTCTCCTTCGACCGAATCCGGCGAGATTGGCTCTGAAGCGTCGAGCAATTAAATCATGAGGCGAAATAGATCTTGACAGCCCTTTCCGGTGTGATAATTGTCCCCTCGTAACAAGCCTCCCCCCATCATTTGAGAAGGCTTCCTCTGTGATGTGAGGCCAAACCGGAGGAACATCAATCGTTCCTCGGAGGGGAAAATGAGAAGATCTTAGGGCCAGTCGCTTGGGCGAGTGTTTGTCGCCGGGGCGGACTGGCTTTCTTGTTTGTTGACAGAAGTCTCTCTCGGAGCGTTCAGGAAGCAAAAAAGATTTCGCTCTAAGCATGGGAGGAATCCATGAAAACAGACTTGGCCAATAGGATGCGAGCAATAATTCTGGGCTTCATTTTATTAGTTCTAGCTGTCCTGACCCTTTGGGTGTTCGTCATGGTGGCAGCCAACCTTTCGTTAATCCCTCAGGCTATTGGAAAAAGATATGACTCCAACTGGTGGATTCCTATTTTACCGCAAATGAACATTGCTACCCATTGGTTGAGCTGAAAGGAGGTTTCATATGCCGAAATTTCTCATGCAAGCTTCTCTTACGCTAGATGGCGTAAGGGCTATCACTCAACAGGGGGCTACTAAGAGAGCGGCTAACATAGGCGAGGTGGCAAGGGCAGCCGGTGGGAGAGT
>DASXQM010000213.1:0-41110 GCA_036507195.1 Pyrinomonadaceae bacterium
GGTCCGGATTGTTTGGCTGGATCCGAGCGGCCTTTTCGAGAAGGCTGATCGCATCAGACCATTTTGCTTCCGTCGCATAAACTATTCCGAGATAGTAGTTCCCATAGAATTCATCCGGGTGATTAGCCAACTCGAGTTTGAACTCCTCCGCGGCGTCGGCAAGCCTGGCGGCACCGTCCTTCAGAAGGTAGGTCAGGCCCAAATGGTAGTGAACACGGGGAAAGGCAGCATCGAGAGCAATCGCCTTTTTGAACTCTTCTATTGCCGCTGGAAGAAAGCCAGTCTCGCGATAAGCCCTGCCTATGAGCACTCGCAGTGGCGCTCGATCGCCGAGTTGAACGATGATGCGGTCGTAGAGCTGTTTAGCTTGCGCGAACTTATGTTGCCGGAGGTAGGCGAGCCCAAGCGTGTACGCCACGTCATAATCCGCGGGTGAAAGTTTTTGGGCGACTCCGAGCTCATGTTCGGCTTTCTCAAACTCACCAATCATGAAATAAGTTTTCCCCAACATGTGGTGCGCGGCTGAGCTTTGAGGGGTCACGACCAGAGCTTGGTTAAGAGGTTCAATCGCCTTCGGATATTGCCCGATATAAAAATACGCTATGGCCAGATCAACCAAAATCTGCGGGGAATCAGAACGATAAGCCGCGGCTGTCTCAAGGGCCCCAACGGCTTGTTGATAGTTTTCTTGTGCCGTGTAGATCGTGCCTAACCTGTGATAACCCTCGGTAAGAATCGCCACGTACTCACCTTCTGCCGCAACCAAATTGCCGGCTCGGTGGTGTGCTTCAGCCGCTTCATAGTGTTGCCGAATTGAATCCCGAGGTGATTGAAAAGGTAGGAGCAGGAATGAAAGAAGGAGGCAGGTCAGTCGTGAATGCATTACAAAAATATACAGGACTGATCGGTTGTTACAAAACTAAGATGGAGGGCCCATAACTATGGCCCTCCATCTTAAGTCAAGCAGGATCGACGAGCTCAGAAAGTGAACTTAAAGCCAAACTGAATCTCGCGCGGACCTCGAGTGGAACTAGCTCGACCAAATCCAGAATTGCTAAGGTTGTTCTCAATCCCGCCGCCGGCCTGACTGGCATTGTGCGCTCTAAAGTTCGTATGGTTGAAGACATTGAACATCTCAGTTCGGAACTGAATGCCATAACGCTCTTTCACTTTCCAGTTTTTTGCTACTGAGAAGTCAATGTTGCTGATGCCGGGCCCACGAACATCGCCACGTTTCAGGTTGCCGAACGTTCCGACGGCAGGAATACTAAATGCGGCCGGATTGATGATCGCAACTGGGTCGCCGGGGATGTTCAGATAAAGAGGTACTCCGGAAACACGGTCGGGACGCTGGGTTGTATTGCCAATAAGCCCAGCTCTATTGACCCCGGAAAGGATATTAAGCGGCGTGCCGCTGTAGAACGAGGCAATGCTATTCAATTGCCAATCGCCCAGAACTGCGCTCCCTACCGCGCCCAGGTTCTTGAACGACGGCAAGGCGTAAACTATGTTGAAAACAAAGGCATGCCTTCGGTCAAGGTCGGCATATCCTTTGTCGAGGTCGTAGTTGAAGACGTCGGTAGTTCCGCTGACATAGGATTGAGTCGGGACGTTGCTGATCGTCCGTGACAAAGTGTACGCAGCCTGGAAAGCCATCCGGTTCGAGAACCGGCGGTTGATCCAAACCTGAAGCGCGTGGTAATTCGAGTCGCCCGTGGACTCATCCCTGGTTACGTTGTTTGCAAAGCCAAACCGGCGGAATGCATTACCGTCAGCTCCAGCAGCCACCGCTGCCCGTGCGCTTGGAATCACCTCGTTGTAATTGCCATTGATGAAGCGCCAAATGTGCAGACCATGGTTGCCAACATAAGAAACCTCTGCCACGGTGTCCTTCATGATCTCGCGAGAGCCCGTAACATTCCACTGCCAGCTTTCAGCGGGCCTGAAGTTTGGATCAATGGAGTTTATACCTCCCAAACCGGCTGTAGAAGTTCTCAACCCCGGGTTAATGGTATCGAGGCTTCGACAGGTCGGGCAATCTGACAAGAGAACAGCCGAATCGTTCCAACCTGAATCAACCACGGTGTTCCATGGCGGGTTGTTCGCCAGACGGAGTAGACCAGAGATCACGTTTGCTCTGCTCATATAGCGACCGGCACCGACGCGCAACGCAGTCTTGCCGTCACCGTTAATGTCCCAGGCGACGCCCACACGTGGCTGGAGACCGCCATAATAGGTATTCACCAAAGCTCTTGGCAGCCCAGCTGCATCGGCTTGATCCGCTCGAACAAAGCCACTATTGACGTTGTGTCCGTCGTAGCGTTCAGGGATCCAGTTGGTGATGCGGTCATCCTTAGCGTACGCGGGTGGGATGACTGAATATCGTAGACCCAAGGTCAGCGTGACGTTAGGCCGCATCTTCCACACATCGTTTCCGAAAAACTCAAGATCGTGCCAGCGACCCAGCGTTGTGTCCTGACGCTCGTATTCAGTGTACTCAATAATGGGGAGGTCCTTGAGCAGCAACTCGGCGATCGCATTACCCGTTTTGTGGCCGTCCTGCTGAACTACGTAGATCCCGCTGCCGCCATTTGGCTGCTCGTTCTTGATGTTATGGCTGAACAGTCCGCCGAATTTGAGATCATGGTTGCCCCACACCTTGGAGAAGTCGTCCTTCCAGGTGAAGAGGTCCTCATGATTCTGCCAAGGCGCCTGGTGCCAAAGATTGCCTATACCACCTGCGCCCCAACCGACAGTTGGATAGCCGGTGCCCTCGACTCTCGGGAAGACGGTGGGAAAAACAGCGGCGACCGCCTGGTTGAGTCCGTCGGTTGAGGGGCTCGTGGAAATGAAGATGTCATTGCCGGCGCGCGAGAACTGGAACTCGTTGACTGCCGTCGGCGTCAGCGTGTTGGTTAACTTGACGGAGAAACTGTGGCTGGGCTGGTCCCAATCAGAGGACAGCGTCGGAAATGGAGTGTCACCCCAGAAGTTGCCTGATGCTACGCCATGTGTCCATGTCTCATTTATGTAGCGGATCATCAAGTTCATCTTGTCTGTGATAGTCACATCACCACGAATCATATCCTGACGCGTGTTAACTGGCTGGAGTGGCGCTGAGACCCAGTTTGTGCCAAGTGGATCCGATGGATTATTGGGAGCGGGAAAGATTCCCATCAACGCAAGTCCAGCGGGGCTGAGCCGAGCAGCTGGAATCTTGTTACCGGGAAAGGGCAGACAGGTGGAGGCGCTGAATACCCGACTGCCGCTCGCATTCAGCGTACAGGTAAGAGGGTCCCACGGCCTGGTAACACCGCTTAGATTTGTCGCAAGGGCCCCACTGAAATCTCCTGCGCGTTCAGTGAGAGTCGGAACATGGCCTGTCAGCGCGGTGCCGCGTTTTTCACGGCGCCACTCCTCAGACCAGAAGAAGAAGGCCCTGTTCTTGATAATCGGACCGCTGAAATTGCCGCCGAGGTTCTTGTACTTCAACTGCCCTTTGGGCTGACCAGCGCTGTTAAGGAAGAAATCATTAGCGTTGAGACTGTCATCGCGCAAGAAGTAAAATCCGGTACCGTGAAATTGATTGCCGCCACCTTTCGTTACCAGGTTGATAACGGCGCCCTGTGCCTGACCATACTCCGCGCTGAAGCTATTACGCTCGACTTTGAACTCCGCAATAGAATCAATTGAAGGAAACACCAGCAGCGTTGCGTTTGAGCCGACGTCCATATTGTTAACGCCGTCAACTGTCCACATGTTGGCGTTTGATTGGTTGCCATTCACCGATACGTCTACGTGAGAATCGAGCCCGGTACCTCGAGTACCAAAGGCGCCACCCTCATTCGGCGCCGACAGACCAGGGACAAGCGTTACCAAGGCAGCATAGTTTCGACCGTTTAGCGGAAGCTCGGCCACCTGCTTCTCCGAGACGAGGCTACTCACCCCGCCGCTTTCAGTTTCAACGAGCTGTGCCGCGCCGGTAACCGTTACTATCTCATTGACCTGTCCGACTTCGAGGTTTAGATCCACGATGACTCTGTCGCCTACGTGCAGCTCTATCCCCGTGGCCACCGTATTCTTGAAACCCTGAGGGGCGGTGCTCACGCGATAGCGGCCCACCGGTAGACTCTGGGCCGAGTAAGCTCCGGATTCATCGGTTTTGACAGTGCGTGTTTGGCCGGTCGTCTCTTCCTCGATAGTTACCTCGGCCTTTGGAACGGCGGCACCCTGCGAGTCGCGAACGGTGCCACTGATGCTTCCGACGATGCTCGTCTGGGCGCTAACACCACTCCAAAACCCAACTCCTAGCAGAACCAGTACGGTAGAAAGACACAACTTCTTTTTCATAATTTGATTCTCCTGGCGCAATCGAACGCTCGTCCAGTGATTGGGTTGGCCTATATCGGTCAACCTCGCGAAATGTTCAAAACGAATCCTGATGCAGAGACTGGTAAGCCTTTTTCTTTTGTTCCGGCGCCCCACCAACTCGGAAGCAAGAGGTCGGGATCCGAACTGCGGGCAATTCCGAAAGTGCGCGGGTCTCAAACCGCGCGTGCCCAGTTCGCCTGCCCTTCCTGATATCGGTTAGTCGCCAAACAGTTAAGTAGTTAAGTGTTCTAACATCCGGGTCGCCTCCGGATAGACTAGGTCGTGGAGGGCACTCTACATCGGTCATTATTAATCTGAAAAGTTACTGTCAGTAAGATACGGTAATAAGGGCCAGGAAGAGCAACTTCAGGCGCATATCTCTCAAGAACGCCCAAGGTTACAGTGCGGATGTAACTTGTTACACCGCTCATCCCCTTTCAGTTGTTTAAAAGCGGGGACTAGGCTTATAATTCCGGCCAACCGCGACTCGGGATTCTTACAGCCTTGTTGCCGCACAGAACAATAAAATTTGGTCAGCACTGGTATGGATCTCGGTTGTGCGGTGGTTCATTCATCGCAATAATTTCTCATCGAGTCTCCCCGACTTTCGACCAACCCGTTATGGTCAACTAACGTAAGTCCAGTTGAGGCCTCGCCTCAAAATCTAATTCATCGAGCATGCTCTTTCAGGTTCGTACTGGGGAAAAATGGAGCTAGGGAAGGAACAGAAGATCGAGCAGTTGGAGAGGGTTCTTCAAAGCCGTACTCTGCAAAACTCGGAGAACCTCAAGGCGTTCCTCCGCTTCGTGGTGGAGAAGACCGTGGCCGACGAGGACGTGCAGCTCAAGGAGTACACAATCGCCACGGAGGTTTTTGGCCGCAGGAGTGACTACGATCCGCGCATCGACTCGGTGGTCCGTGTTCAAGCCGGAAGGTTGCGGACGAAACTTCAGGAGTATTACACCGCCGAGGGAAAGAACGACCAGATAGTAATCGACCTCCCTAAGGGCCACTACCACCCGGTCTTCAACTGCCCTCTTGCCGAGTCAGGACAAGAGATTTCTCCTGCCGGCACCCGCGCGGCAGAGGGGCTCGCTTCGAATGGACATCCCACATTAGCAGTAGCAGAGGATCAACCTTACGTCGAGGGTGTTGCGGCACGTTCCAGAGGCAGGATGGTCGCGCTCATTTTGGGTGGGCTCGTCATACTGTTGAGCGTCGCCGTCGTCGCGCTATACTCATCGAACCGGGAACTACAGCGGCAAGCACGGAATCCCGACCCCTCGCTCAACACCGAAGACTTCAAGGCCGTCTGGAGTCCGTTCGTAGATGACCCGGAGTCGCCGCTGCTTGTCTTGAGCAACCCGACCGTCTACCGCTTCTTGAATAAAGCGGACCCCGACTCTCTGGCGCGGCGAGCGTTCCAGATGACCCCCGAGCAGACACGCTCACTTCTTGACGCGCCTGAATTCAAAGGCCAGTACGCTGGTGGCGATTCGCCCCGGCTCATTCCTTCGCTGGGGATGTACACTGGAATGGGTGAAGCCGTGGGCGTGTACCGCCTCACCGACCTCTTGCGCTCTTTGAATAAAACGATACTGCTAAGGCAAAGCCGTCACGTAAGCGCCGCCGATCTGAAGTACCGCAACGTAATCCTACTGGGCAGTATTTACGTCAACGAATGGTCGCGCAAACTACCGATGGTCGAGAACTTCGTGAACACTTTCAATGCGACCATTGAGAACCGCGACCCACTCCCCGGTGAGGAGCGAGAGTACAAGCCGCAGTTTAATGAACAGACTGGAGAGATGTCGGTCGACTACGCACTCATCACAGTCAAGCCAAACGTCTCGGGCGAGAACGCAGTGATGACCCTCGGGGGGATCTTCAGCGAGGGGACGGAAGGGGCGGCCGAATTCGTAACGACGCGGAATCACTTGAGCCTCCTGGGCCAGCGCCTGCGCCAACTCGGCGGACAGAATGCGCCTCCGAAGTATTACCAGGCGCTTCTCAAGGTCGAAGTCGAGAATGGCACGCCTACCACCATCACGCTTCTTTCTGTCCGCGCGCTGCCCGAGGCGGGCAAGTAATCGTGATCAGAGATCAGAGGACAGAGGTCAGAGGTCGGAGATCAGAGGCCAGTAGTTCAGAGTTTCAAGCTTTAGCTTGCGGCTTCAAAAACACAACCTGAAGGTTGAACTCTGAACTACTGGCTTTGACCCTGACCTCTGATCTCTGACCACTGACCTCTGACCTCTGACGATTCTATTTACCGGGCGACTTGTTCAGCTTCTGAGCTAACTTCACAATGCCCCCGCTCAGCAGGATGATATCTCGCAGGTCCCGGCTCGCTTTCGCGGAATGCGCGGCGTCGACAACGCCGGGCAGCTTGAAGACTGGATTTTCGGTGAAGCTGTCGATCCGCTTGCACATCGTCACCAGTGCGTCCTTCATTTGATTGTCGGCAAGGTCGACCCGTTTGCCTTCTTCTTTTTTCTCGCCCTCGACAGATTCGCGAGCCATGTCCGCCTTCAGCCTGTTGGCACGCTTATGGATCCCCTCGGTCTCGCTTGCGATGAATTTATAGTCGAGCGGCTTTTCTGACTGCAGGTGGCGCACTACGTTGTTACGCATGACCTGGATGCCCTTGAAATCGTCCCGCATCCGTTTAGCGGCTGCCTCAAGGTCTCGCGTATTTACTATTTTCGCCGGGCCCACCATTTCGGCGCTGCGCAGTTGCGCCTCGCGCTGCTGCCTCTCACGTGCCTCGCTGAATGGGTCTTTGACTGGCGGAGCTCCCGGAACACTCCCCTGGGACTGGGCCGAATTGGGCGCGAGCGTGAGCAAGCAAACCGCTGCAGCAAAGCTTATCCGAATTACCGTCGAAAGCATTCGATGGTTCTCCATAGCCAATCTCCTTTCTCTCGGAGGTGCTCAGTATAATCCCGCGGTTTGCCGGCGGACAATATCCGGGCTTTAGGATTTCAAAGCGACCTGCTTCAGGCAGATTGACGCACGTTCGGTCATACTGCAATCTCACTCCACGGCGTTACCCAGACATGAGAATTGAAGGTTGCTTAGTTTTCCTGCCGTAATCATTGAGGCACTTGCTTCAGCTCCCTTCCAAAATGCAGTTGGCACGGCGCTCGCTAAATGAAGCGCGCTCGATCTATGAGCTTGCTCTTTTCAAATCATCACCGTCACCGATAAAGGCCTTCTCCGGCGAAAGCCGGTGCGGGCACACACTTACCAGCCTACGTCGCTCGCGCGATATGGCAGTGGGAGTTTCCGAAAGACTTTCAAGAGAAAGCTTTTCTGCGTCTCGCTGCGTGCTTTTACGTGCGAGAGTCAGGCACTGCTTCTTTATCGCTGGCGGTGGTGATTTGTTTTTACTTCAGCCCATTGGAGGGATTGGAATGAACGCCCCGAGAATCTTGAAACGACTTACTGCCTTTGCCCTGCTCGTGTCGCTTTGCTCAGCGCTTTTATTTTTCGACCACAGCAAAGCGCAAGCGGCATCTACATTTGACAAAGTTTCGCCGGATCTGCGCCAACTGATTCAATCGGGCCAGGGCAACACTCGGGTGAAAGTGATTGTGCAATCCAGCTCGTCAACGTCGTCCGGCGGGTTGTTGGGTGGTTTGCTGGGTTCTCTAGTGCAAACAGTGGGCGGGGTGGTCCAGGGGGTACTAACAGCTCTCAACATTACTCTCATTGATATTCAAGCCAATTCCGTGGATGTGCTGGCGTCTGATCCGTCCGTGACCTACATCTCGCTCGACACACAGGTACGCAGTTTCGGCCACGTCACCACGACCACCGGCACGCAGCAGAGCCGCACGCAAAAAAATGCGCTGGGACTGAATTACACTCTCGACGGTTCCAATGTAAATATTGCCATACTCGATTCAGGTATCGACACCACTCATAAATCCTTTTCGGCACAAAGTGGCAAGATTGTTTTTAGCAAAGACTTCACCGGCGAGAATCGCACTGATGATCCTTACGGCCACGGCACGCACGTGGCTGCGGTTGCGGCCGGTGTCGGCTCTGCAACGAATGGCCAATATGAGGGCGTCGCCTCCGCGGCAAAACTGGTTAACCTTCGCGTTATTAACTCGCAGGGCATCGGCACCGTTTCGGGCGTCTTAAAGGCCCTCGATTGGATAATGAACAATCGCACGCTCTACAACGTGCGCGTAGTGAACATGAGCCTGGGAGCGCCGGCAATCAGCTCCTACAAAAACGACCCCGTTTGCAATGCTGTTCGCAAGCTCGTGAACGCCGGCATCGTCGTTGTGGCCGCGGCAGGCAATAACGGAAAAACTTCGACCGGACAGAAAGTTTACGGCGGCATTCATTGCCCCGGTAATGAACCTTCCGCAATCACCGTCGGCGCCAGCAATACTTACGGCAGCGATGCTCGCAATGAAGACTCGATTGCCAGCTACAGCTCGCATGGGCCAACCCGGAGTTTCTCGACCGACGCCTATGGTGTGAAACACTACGACAATCTGATCAAACCCGATCTCGTCGCCCCTGGTAACAAAATAGTTTCTGCGGAAGCTTTAAATAATTATCTCGTGAGAACACACCCGGAGCTCGAATCCAACAACTACACCACCGCCAACATGAAATTGATGTATATGAGCGGCAGCTCGGTGTCCTCGCCGATGGTCGCGGGTGCGGCGGCGTTGTTGTTGGAAGCAAATCCCAATCTGACGCCAAACATGGTGAAGATGATTCTGATGTACACGGCGCAACCGTTGGCAGGCTTTAATACCTGGGAACAGGGCACGGGACAACTCAATGTGGCAGGGGCAGTAGCAATTGCAAAACTCGTGCGCAGCGAACTTCTCGGTTTGACTCCAGCGGTAGGTTCAGCTCTGCTGACCCAGGCCGCTCCTGGCCCGCAGACAACGATTTCTGCTTACGCTTTTCCCTGGGCGCAGGGTCTCGTACTGAATCATGCGACGATAACCGGCACGAACCTGATCAATAAGTATCAGAAGAGTTATGGCAAGGGATACTTGCTCGGCGATGGCGTTACCGAAGGAACTTACTCGCAAAGCCTGAGCACGAGTTTTTGGACCAGCAACCTGTCGCTCGGAAATTACCTGATGAAGAGCGACGGCACGCCGCTGGGGGGCGGAGGAGTCTTCTGTCCCACCGGCATCCTGCTCGGTGACGGCATCATGATTACTGATGGCATCATGATTACCGACGGCATCATGATCAGCGACGGCATTATGATTACTGACGGGATTATGATCACTGACGGCATCATGATTACCGATGGCATCATGATTACCGACTCAAGCGAGGGTGACGCAACCGCCGGCATGCAATAAGAGCGCAGTTTTGTGCGAAGCTAATAGGCACGAAGTACAATTTGTCGAGTGAGGTCTGCGGCCATTTCCGGGTCAAGCTTACTGAGAATAGCAGCTTGTTTTCTTGCTGCATCTATATCTTTCCATTCAGCATACACGAGTCCCAGGTGATAAATGGCAATTTTGTCGGTCGCCTCTACCGCCAGCACCTTTTTGAAAGCTTTAATGGAATTGAAGAAATTACCGAGCTGGTAATAGATTATCCCAAGGTTTAGCAACGCTTCATAGTATTTAGGAGCGATGCGTAGCGCGCGATGAAAATGCTTGATAGCGTCATTCCCGCGTTGAAGGTTGATGTAGGCAACGCCAATATTGTTTTGCGCTTCCACAAACTTCGGATCAATTCCAAGCGCCCTCTCGTAACAATCGATGGCCTCCGCATGTTGGCCGAGGGCAGCATATGTCTGTCCCATGTTGAAATGGGCCCGCGGAGCCTTCGGATCCTTTTCGAGCGCTATTTTAAATTCTTCAAGCGCTTCTTCATGTCTATTCTCTTGCGCCAGCGCTACACCTGTTCTGTAGCGGCTTAGCTTCAAGACGCCGTCGGTGCCACTCTTGAATGAGATCGGGCGGTTTAACCTCTCCCGCAGATTTTTTGTCTCTAATAGTCCCATGGATTATTTTTCGCTATTTCGTCTGATTCTTTTATCGCTCAGTAACGCCCGTAACGAGCGAGTAAATTTGGAATTCGCCTATCCAAATATGGGCAGGTGAGGAATAACTCCGCGGCAATCTAACCCAACAAGCGCCTAAAAAGACTACCAGGGGCTGCCACAGGTGTAATTGCAGATCATGTGCCGTAAGCCGTCCCCCAGCCGTACCCATACCAGTCGCACACCTCAATCGTTGCCTGGTCTCGGTCATCCGCCCTTTGCAAGGCAGCCGCGAGCTTCTGCTGATTGAGGGCAGCGCTGAAGCAAGCCACCAATAGCCGGCGCTCCTTGGAGGAGCATTGCGCATAAAGCCTCCGGTCCCACTCACGACGCTTTCAAACAGAGCCACGATGTCACCATTTTTTGCCAGCGAATTTTTCTTGCTCGGCATCAAGCAACGATTGCACAACCTTCCTGTAACCTGGTCTATTAAGTGCGTCCTCCAAACCGCTTCTGATACCAGCAACAAAAGATCGCTGCTGTCCTGGAGGCCTTCATCGCTCACAATCGAGGGGCTTGAGCTCGTTACTGTTTTCGTGAGTTTCTACCAAGGCAGGGATACAGCTTCTTTTCACGCTCATGTGAGCACGGATCTTCACCCTCGTATGAACAAGAGCCAACCGCAAAGTCAGCGTTGGCCCTGATCATCAAGACATAAAACAGCTTGCCGCCGACATATAATTCGACGCGGCCATAACCGTTTACGCGCTCACCTTCTGCCGTAATGATCGTCTGCCGAGAGCGATGCTCAAACTCCACTAGATAGGTCCGGACGTTGTGCAGTCTTCGGCGATTGAGATCTTGTCTTTGTTTACCATCACCAAGCCGAGCAATTGCAATCACGAGACCGTCTTTGCCAGCTTGATCGTGCGCAGCGTCAAGCGTGGCAATATGGAATTCACAGTTCGTGGGCTTCGTCTCCATTTTGATAGGGGCGCTGCCAGCTGGCCGCGATACATCCTGCGCGGCGGTAAATGCCACGCTCGTCAAAAGCAAACTTGCTGCAAGAGCCACATGCAGAGTCCCCAAGCTTCTTGATTTGTTGTCAGTTTTTCTCATTTGCAGAATATACTTCGTGGATCAACTCTCTTACCGTTTAAGTAGACATTCACATGCGTATGGTTGTATCCGGCACCGTCCCCTCCTGGTCCTGCGATGTTACCAACTCGGATCGATCCCATTGCGTTTCTGTCGTTGCGATTCACACCTGGATTACCGGCGTGCACAAAGGAGATCTGTAGTCCACCCCGATACGTGAATCTCTCGTAATTGTAGTTAACCTCGCCGGGGTTCGGATCATTGGGTCCGTTGTACACCGTCCCGGTCGCAGGTTTACCCATGAAACCAGGTGGCGTGTACAACCCAACTGTTCCTTCTGTGCCTTGTCGTTGGTGTAGAGGTGAAATACGCCATTACCAGCCAAGTGGTCGTAGCGATCTCTTCCTGCCGAAGGATGTTGCAGTGTGCTGGGTTCGTTGACAGTTGCCGCGACTGCTCCTGGTCCCCCGAAGATCGCGGCAATCTTCTTGTCACAGTCTGCTTGGCTTAACGTCTGTCCTGGCGCAGGTCCATGAGGTGCGGGGTTCTGCGGCAGCTCCTTAGCTGCCTAGTCGTAGCTGCATCCCAGCGTCATAGTTTACCGGCACTGTTCTGCTCAATTTTACTCAGGTCTTTTTCCGCCATTTCTCGAAACGTAGAAATTTTCATTTTTGCCACCACACGCCTAATTCGATCGACAACATCGCGCCTGTCCCGCAAGTAGCCTTTCACAGACATAACCTCAAAGATGTCGATAATTCCATACTGAAAGAGTTCGTCTTTCTCTGCTTCTAGCCTGTCCAGCAGCGTTGGGATGGCACCCTCACCTCTTTCAGCAATAAGAAGAGGAAGACTGCTATCAGGCGGACGTCGATTCATACCGCACCGATAAAGCTCAAGTTGTTTGTCCAAGTCGTAAGTCAGGAACAGTTTCTCACGCTCGCTGGCTGGTCGTAAGAAAAAATCTCGGCATTCGGTAGACATGGCTGGCGGCGGGCAGCCAGTCCCACCAAGGCAGCTAAGCAGACAGACGACAAACGCCGTCTTCCGCAAGGAGATCATCGAACGCGACGAAAAATTCAAAACCGCAAAGAGCTTCATGGACATGGATTTCCGTTCTTTGCCAAGTCGTCCCTAATCTTCCTCTCCATTTCAAAAGCCTCCTTTTCAAACTTGTTGCCGTAATAACTCAATATCGAGCCCAAACTAGTTCCCCCAATCACCGTACCTACCAAACCCATTTTTGCGCTATCCACCAGGTACTTTGCTTTCTGCCTGAAGCTTCCGTTCTGCCGATATTGGCGAACGTGAGTCGTTTCGTGACCAATTAGGGTGATTTCTCCAAGCTGAATCCCATCGCTAGGATCAAACGCACCTTCACCAAAGTAGATGTGGTCGTCGAGCGTAAAGGCGGCGGCATCCATTGGAACGTATGACGGAATTCCTTGCCCATATGTGATGGCATCCAACATTGAACGATCGAAAAACTTGGACAGATAATTCTTGACACAATCGGGAAGTCCGGGCGGCTTGGGTGCTGGAGTTGGAGATGGTGCGGGTTGTGGTCGAGGTTCCTGCGGGCCGCCACCCGGCTTAGGTTCAAAACCACTCCAACGGTACGGATCCCAAAGCTCCACGCATTTCCAACCGCCACCCTCCCCCTCAACATATCCACAGATTGTCTGCATTAAACCACTCGGATCGACAAAGTTCACCGGATCGTTCTGCACATAAGCGTAGCGATTGAAGCTTTGGGGGTCGGCCGCGTCGTAGCTGCCGTCGTAAGGATCAGGTTGGTCGAAGCGCGAGTGCCAGCGATTGGAACGGCGGAACATCGCTTCGTCGCTCCCATTCCCGTCACGGTCGTAGCTGGTGAACTTCTTCGGTTGAAAGGCTGCGTTGCTGGAACGGTTTGTGTCCGCGCCCCACGGGTCCATCTCAATCGTACTCACCACCGCGCCAAACATATCCGTCACTCGCTTTGACTTCGTCACCGGGTCTTCATGTACCCAGTAGTTATAGCCATTTGCCTGTTTCAGAGCCAACAATTGATTACCGAGGTAGATATAGCTGCGCTGCAAAGCCCCGCCGCCAGTGATCTCCGCCGCTACCTGGCCGCCTAGTACGGTCGAACGCAAGTAGTAGGTAACCGTTCCGTTGTCGCTCTTCTTCACCCGCAGGCCATCGCCATCATAACTCTGCTGTAAAGAGTAGCCGCTGTAGGAAGCCGTTGCCTGCTGACCGGTGGCATCGTAGGTAAACGTCTGACCCAAGTCATTAGTGAGGTTTCCTGCCGCGTCATAGCTAAAACCGTTGCGCCGGTTGCCGGTGTAGGCGTAATTGATGTCGGTGGAAACCCCCGGCGAACCGCCCTGCACTTCGCCGCCCCAACCATATTTGTGCGTCACATTCCCCCAAACATCATAGTCGTAGCCTTGCGAATAAGGCCCATCCATAGTGCCCCACTGTCCCGAGTAGGCATGCGCCCGCGCCTCGGCCCCCGAATGCGAGATCACCAACCGCCCCACATTGTCATATTCGTATGAGCGATCGAGGGTAGTGTCATAAATGCTGCCAGCATAGGTCACTCGCCCGGTGTGTTCATTAAAGTAATCGTAGCTGTAGTTGTAACCGAGAGTGTTTGAGACA
The DNA here is from genome assembly GCA_036507195.1 of Pyrinomonadaceae bacterium. Classification (GTDB taxonomy): domain Bacteria; phylum Acidobacteriota; class Blastocatellia; order Pyrinomonadales; family Pyrinomonadaceae; genus PSRF01. Next base: position 14,102 of record DASXQM010000213.1, read on the forward strand.
TCCCACCTCGTCGGACGCATACGGTTGTCGTAGATAGTTGACAGCGATTTACTATCGCCGTAGCTCATGCCTTTGATAGCCCCAAATGCCCGATAGGTCAGGCCGCTGGCATAACTTGGCGCACCGATGCCGGAGCCAACGACTCCGGTAACACGTCCCCCTTTGTCGTATCCATAGATGACCGTGAAGCCCCACTGATTGGTCATGCTTGCCAACTCTCCCGCCAAGTTGTAGCCATAGCTTAACGTGTATGACCCCACCCCGGTGAAGTTGCGTATCTCAGAAGTCAATTGCGCCAGGTTGTTATAGTTGTAAGTAACCGAACCCATCCCGTCAGATATCGAGGTGCGATTGCCGGCGGCATCAAAGCCAAATGAGACATTCGGCGTGGCAGCTACGCCCCCCGGCACCCCGTAAGTGAGGCCTGTCACCAGATGACGTGGGTTGTAGCCAAAAGTGGTGGTCGCGCCGCGCGCGTCCGTCATCACATTGATCGTGTCATCCTGGTTATAGCTGAAGGTTGTCGTGCCCTGCTCGGGGGTTGTTCGCGATTGCAGTCGTCCGTGTCCATCGTAGCCGAAAGTGCGCAACTGGCCGGCCTGATTCATCTGAGTAAACTGGTCGCGCGCGTTGTAAGAGTAGCTGGTGGTGGCATAGACGCTGCCGCTCCAGTTTAACTCTTCCACGGTGGCGAGCCGTCCAAATCCATCCTTCGTGAAGCGACGCTGGCGGCTGTGTTCATCCTGCACTGTCGTAACTTCTCCGCCAGCGCAGCCACAGCCGCCATAAGAAATAACCTTCGTCGTGCCATCGGTATTCGTTGTTTGCGTCGGACGGCTTTTCCAGTCATAGGCCTGTTGCGTGTAGCGCCAGCCACCCTGGCTTGGTGGCACGTAAACGTCATCGCCCGCCGCGACCCAGTTCCCCCAGGTGCTGGTGTTGACACTCATCTCAGTGGGATTCGACTGCTGTGATACCCGGCCCATGTTGTCGTAAATAATGTATTGGCCAGTGAAGCCGCCACTGCTGCCCGGATGATCTGAGGCTGTAGCGCGCACGCGGCCGGCGCCGTCCATCACCTGCCAGGAATGGAATTCGTTAGCCTGCGTCAAATCAATGATCGTCTGATAGGTATGCATGAAATTGCTATTCAAATCATAAACGAAGCGCACATACGCATTATTCGTTTGATTCGTAGCGCGATCGAGACGTCCCAAGGCGTCATACTGCCTGACTTCATCAACGTAAGTAGTTCCGCCGCCGGTGCCGCTGGTCGGTGCATGCGTGCGTGTCACTGCTCCAAAGTCATAGTTGTATTGCGTGGTCGCAGAGTTTCCCTCCTGATCGGTAATCGTCGTGGGATAGGCAAAGGTATTGCGATTCACTGAGTCGGAAAACGAATCCGCGTAATCGAAAAGGATCTGGTGCCAGAGATGGTCACGAGCCAGCAAGATTGAGCCGGTGCTGTTTCTACGCCACTTCGTTTCCACTGCCGCGGCCTGCAGATCATTGGCGTCCCAACGTCCCGTCTGGGACATGTTCCCGCGCCCGTAGATCAAACCTGGACCGTAGTTAGTCCGATCGTGCTGCACTGCCGGCATCGGAGTGTCGAGAAACATGTCTGAGCCGCCCCAGTCGTAGGCGTAAGTGGTTTTGGCAACCAATACACCGACCCCATCAGTCACCTGCACATTGTCAACCAACCCGATTATGCGGCGATTGATGTACTCCGTATCAAATCTGTAGCCGGTCGACGTCTGGCGGTAAAGCGTGCTTCCACCAGAGCCGGTCCATTCCCGCACCACGCTCGGCAGACTATAAGAAGTATAGTCAACGGTCGTGCGACGGCGATTACCGGCCTCGTCGTAAATGTTTACCTCTGAAACTCGCGGATTCTGTGGGTAAGTCAATCCGGTGTTGTCCTGCGTCCAGGTAGCGCTAATCCATTTCTTTTTTACTCCACCTGACCAGGACTCGGTCAATCGCGTCAGCCCAGTATCCCAGCCCGAAGCGTGTGAATATTGTTTATGGATCGTGCCATCAGGGGCGGTCTGCTGCACCAGCGTGCCCGTCTGTTGCGCGCCGGTTTCGGGCGTGGTCCAGGTCGTGTTGGTAGTTACCGAGTAGGAGGTAATCGCTTCCTGGTTATTGTTCCAATCCTGGGCGTACTCGCGTTTATCTGTGAAACGTGGGCAATCGCTTTGTGATCCCGCAGTGTTGATACTGTAGAGCGTGTGTGCAAGCTCGTGCCCGTCCGGCGCCTTGTGTCTGATTTGGTAAACCTGGCCGTAAGAGTTGTAATCGAAGTAATCCGACGTATTATCCGGGAAGACGACATAAGCAAGCACTGTCTGATTGGAACCGTTGGTGACTCCATAGGTAGACAGTCCGGGAAAGCTGAACGACATGTAGGCTGACCCATAGTAGAACTTCGCCCATCTTTGAGTGGCGCCACCCCAAGTCTGTGTAATAGTGTCAAGATTGTTGTCGCAATCGTAGTTGAAGTTGAGGACCCGTCCGAGCGTGTCGGTAATCGTCAGGATATGCCCGGTGGTGGCGTTGTAAGTCGCCGAGATGTAATTGCCGTTTCGATCTTTAATCTGAGTGCAGCGCCATTCACCACTTACCTGAGTGCCAAACACATATTGAGTGCCGTCGGTAGTCTTAACGATCGGAGTCGAACCGGAGAACGTCAACTGCGTGTAGGTGCTGTCGCTCGACTCATAAACGGGGGGTGAAGTGCTGACTTGCTTCATCTCTACGCGACCGCCCGAAGGGGTAATCATCATATAAGCGTACGAGCTGTCGTCGCTGTCGAAATATTGCGCCTGGAGCCTCGGCAGTCCAATCTGAAATCCCGGAGCGGGAGTGCCATGGTCGGCGTTATATTGAATCGAGCTGCCTTGCTTGGTCCATACGAGCGAGTTGTAATAAAGCGAAAGCGAGAGATCGAGACCGGCGCGTCCCTCTAAACCTACCAGGGGTACGCTCCAATTAAAGTTGCGCGAACCCAGAGTTACACCTGGATCTCCTGTGTCGTTTCCCGGCCTCGTCCGCGCGGTACCAAAATACGGATCGCTGCCGCCAGCCCCGCCGCCACCACCCGGATCGCAATCCCCACACATTAGATTGGAATGGATAGGCTCTGAAGGAGCTACAGTAGCAGGCGAGGTGCGAACCTTGCGCGACTGCTCGAGGTTTGGCAGGTTGGCTAAAGGCGCGCTTTGCAAACCTGCCGGCGCCGGCACGCGCAATCCGTCCTTGCCGTTTGCCCGTCGCTCGTTGTTATCCTGCCGCAAAGCAGGAGGCACGTAAGGCTGGCCGTTACCCTGGCCATTTCCGCCGCCGGTTCCATTGCCGTTACCATTGCCGTGGTACGGGTTTCCTCTTACGGCAGTCAGTGCCGCAGTTGCGTCTAGTACGCCACCGCAAGATACCTTGCCCGCAAGCGATGCCACATGCCGCGCACTATCTGTGATTGCTCTAACTGCATTATGTACGGTGAGTGATGGATTGACTGACTCGAGCAATCCTACGACTCCGGTAACAAGTGGCGCCGAGGCGGAAGTGCCGCTGACGGTCGCGTAGCCACCGCCGATCTGCGTGGTGAGAATGCTATTTCCGGGCGCTGCCAGCGTAACTTTGTTTTGGCCAAAATCCGACCACGATGCGAGCTGGTCAAAATTATCAGTTGAGCCTACCGCAATCAGATCTGTCGAACCATACGATGCTGGATAGTAGGGCGTCGTGTCAACGTCTTGCTCATTGTTGCCTGCCGAACAAACGACAACCACGCCGCGGCGAATCGCCCGCTCAATCGCGTCTTTTAAGGCGAGCGAATAACCGCTCGTTCCCCACGATAAGTTGATTATCTGCGCTCCGTGCGCAACCGCGTAGTCGATGGCTTCAACGGCGCTGCCAACATCGCCGGTGCCGGTGCTGTCGAGTACACGCAAACTCATCAGACTCGCTTGCCACATCACGCCCGTTATGCCAATCGCATTATTGCCCTGAGCAGCGATAATGCCGGCTATTGCAGTGCCGTGACCCTGTTCATCCCTAATCACGTTGCTTTCCGTAACGTAGTCCCAACCGTGCAAGTCTCCTTCTGTCCCGGGAGTCGCATTGCTCCATTCATTGTTGCTGAGATCAGGATGTGTAAAGTCGATGCCGCTGTCGATAACCGCTATCACGGTTGATTGCAACCCGGTGGTTGTTTGCCAGGCGGTCGTCGTGTTGATGTCTGAACCGTATTGTCCGCCATTTTGTCCAATGTTCCGCAAAGCCCACTGCTCCGCGAATTGATTGTCGTTTGGCGCGACTCCAGTTCCGGGATTTAGCTGGTTATGCCTGATGATGAAGTTTGGTTCCGCCAGTTCAACCGCAGGATCGAGCATTAGCTGACGCGCCAAAGTTTCGGCCAATTGGCCTGATGGCACCTTGAGCTTTTCGATACCCGACTCGCCGCGCAGCTTTTGCCGTTGCGAGCCGTAGCTGGCAGCAACGACAGTCTTATCATGCTCCGAGGCGTTCGCACGAAATCGAACCAGTACTTCGCCGTCCCGCGCACCACCGCCCTCGACATCCTGAGTAAGAGAAACTGAACTGGGGGCGTTGGCTAGCGGCTGCTGACCGCCACCCTGTTGAGGTGAGCCGTTAGCAAAGAGGTTGGCCTTGCTTTGTCTCCGTGAACTCGCCTGCACGGCGCGAGATGTGAGTGGCGAAATTGAAGAGATGAGTAAAGCATAAATGAAACCGAGGCACACGCACACAGAGAGGGATCGCGAGGTAGCGGAACATAACTTCATGGGCTAAAAACTTCCTTTGCGGACTGAGTTGTGAGAAGAGGACGCCCCGGGAACAACCTGTCAGGCCAGGACTACTCTAAAAAACCGCTCGGGACGGGGCCGAGCCAACGCAAAAGTGCTTCGATTGCACAAGACTATCTAGCTAGATGCAATTTTGGGTGGCAGGTTGCCAAGGGAGGTGAAATTTTTCGCGACTTGGGGATCATCACGCGGCTCCGTTGATCTAAACCTTTGTGATCTTAAACGGAGACACTCAGGGCGGGCCGAAGGGTTGGCTAGACCCAGACTGACGCGAGAAACGCGTCGACCCCTCTGCGCGGCGGAAGTCGCCGCCGAATTCGTTTAGCTTGTTCAGCCAGAAGTTGTAGCCGTTAAGATTCTTCACCCTGGTGAGTTAACCACCACCCCGCTCCTAATCGCCGCGGCAGCCTAAGGTCTACCACCCCCGCGCGGGCTGGCCGCATGGCATCCCGGGCCATCCTCTGAACTTGCGGTTCAGACTGGGTCAGGACCCGGAATGGCGCGTTTTCAGTCTTAGTCTCTTTCTGTTAAAGTTCTTGTTTTCGTCTTCTGACAGAATGTGCGTTATCCAGGCATTTATAGCTATTTTTGGAGGGGGATTAAGCTCCGCCTATCCGGTTCCTCGGGCTATGCGCCGACTGACCAACCGCTGATGTGATGAGGGCATCAAATCGAGGTCTTGGGCGGAACTACAGGAAATTCAATTGATGCGAACTACTTTTATCAGACTATGCAACGGGCTGGCGATCGCCCTTTTTTTAACACTGTATGCACCAAATTGCTTCGGGCAAAGCGCATCCGGCACCGACGTGGTGATGGTGCTCTCATTTGAGAACACTTCGAATCATCCTGAATACAACTGGGTCGGGGAGAGTTTTGCCGATTCGCTTGCTGAATTGCTCAACAAGCCAGGATTGCTCGTGGTGTCCAGCGACGAACGAGAGCTCGCCTACCAGCGTCTTCGACTCCCGGAAACGGTTATCCCCTCCCGGGCAACCGCGATCAAACTGGCCCGCGAAGCCAAAGCATCGCTGATCGTAATTGGAACCTATTCGGTGATCCCCGTCGAGGGCGAGAGCAAGGCTGATAAGCCAAAACCGGAAAAGGATAAGTCCTCCGCCGAAGCTTATGTGCAACTAACTGCGCGGGTGATCAAGGTTAATGAGGGTCGCACGCTCGGCCAGATGTTCGACGGTGGTTGGGCGACACGCCAGTTTGACTTCGGCGGTCCCCTGACCGAGCTGCAAAAGATTCACGGCCGGCTTGCTTATCAAATACTCTACCAGCGCGACCCGGCACTCCCATTCTCTCAAAACCAGCTGGTTCAGGAAGCTACCAAAGTGCCGCAACGCGCGTTTGAAGCCTACGTTAAAGCAGTGCTCGTGGGCGAACGAGATTCGAGACGTGCCAACTATCTCAAAAACGCTTTGCGCTTTTATGCTGACGCACTGGGCGGAGCAATCTATCCGCAAGCCGCCTTCGAGTTGGGACGTTTCTATATGCTCGAAGGAAAGTGGAAAGACGCGACCGAATCCTTCACCCAGCTTCAGAAAAAGGATCCTCACTATGCTGAGGCCGCTTTCTACGCCGCACTTGGTTATGCCAAGCTGGGCGACCTTGGCCATGCGCTGGCAGCTATCGTTCCGCTCTCGTCTGACGTACCGCTGATTGGGATATACAACAACGCGGGCGCGATTGCTTTACAAGCCTCGCGCGAGGAGAAGAAAGAGGATGGGCGCGCTCGACTATTGGCCCAGGGTACTTCTTTTCTGGCCCGCGCCGCGGAATCGTCGACCGACGATCCTTTGGTTCATTTCAATTACGCGCTGGCATTGTTTCTGTCGGGCAAATACGCAGAGGCCGCTGATCATCTGAAGCCGGTGATTAGCGCCGACCCCAGAGATGGACAGGCATATTTTCTTTACGCCAAGTCTTTGGAGAAGGTTGGGAAGACTGAAACCGCGAACGCCGCAGACGACCAGGCTCGTCGCTGGTTACCAACTTATGCAAAGTCGCAGACCGAATGGCAGAAATCGCTAACAGTTAGTGGCGTCTCGCCGCGTATGCGCGACGTTTTGAACCGCGACGACGTAGCTACACTTGTAAAACCCGGAATTAGTCCGACTGACTCCGGTTCGGGTGTAGAAGACCTGCTAGCGAAAGCGCGCGGGCTTTATCAGGCTGGTCGCGACGATGAGGCTCTGCCAGAGTTGCACCGAGTGGTGATGCTTGAACCTACCAACGCTGAGGCCTACCTGCTAAGTGGACGCATTAACCAGCGGCGCGGCGATCAGGAAGCCGCAATAGCGGCGCTCAAGACTGCAATCTTTTGGGATCCAAAACTGATCGACGCGCATATTTTGCTTGGCAGGATTTTCCTCGAGCGAGGGGATCGTGGCGAGGCAACGAAGTATGCCACGAGCGCGATGACCATTGATTCCAACAACCAGGAAGCCATTGCTCTCCAGCGTCAAGTTACTATGGGCAAGAATTGACGACTTCGAAAACTCAAATTTGGCGATCTCAATTTTGAATTTCAGATAGTTCGGTCAAGCGATTCTTCGGTTAGAATTGCCTCATCTTGCCTATAGTCCCGCCAGGCGCGTTAATAGTTACGTAGATGCGACTAACAACCATCCTTGCCATCATGGCTATCTTTGCCGCGCTTGTCGCAGCGGTGGTAGCAGCGCTATCGCGTCACAAAAAAGCAGGAGCCGGGGACATTAAACTGATCGGCCAGATTGCAACGGTCGAGGCCCCGCTCGCGCCTGAGGGTACGATCATCGTCCACGGAGAGTTGTGGCGCGCAAAATCCGACAATGGCAGCGTCGTTTTATCTCACGCGCAGGTACGCGTTGTCGGATTTAAGGATTTCCTGGCGCTGGTGGAACGTTGCGATTAGCGGTAGCTTCGCCCTATTTGGTTTAGTCCGCTGTTCTGATAGGCACCTTAATATTCAATCCTACGTTAATTCCAAAAAGTCCTTTCTATGGCACGCAAGCTGCTCTAAGGCTAACCGGCACGCACGGTAGACCAATGTAAAGTTAATCCGTGCCCCCGCCGCCGCCACACCTCTGAGCGCCGCCTGCCGTTGCGCCAGCCTCCCGCCGAGCTACCCTTCAGTGCTCCTTCCGAAATATGAACCCAGTCAGCAATGACTGGGTTCTACCTCTTTTGGGCGTCCCTATTCCCAACTTGTCCTATCTTGGCGAACTGCAGGTGAAGTCGCCCGTATTCGCAATTCACTTGCACAGAGTTGATCTGCTTGTGCCTTATGGCCAATCACCTCTGCTTTCCAGAAAAAACTCTCTCTCTGGCACACAAGGTGCTCTAGAGACAACCGGCAAGCACGGGAGACCAAAGTAAAGTCAAAACGTGCCCCCGCCGCCATCTACCCTCTGAGCGCCGCCTGCCGCTGCGCCAGCCACCCGCCGAGCGACCCTTCAGTGCTTCCCCCCGAAATTGGAACCCAGTCAGCAATGACTGGGTTCTCCCGCATTTAGGATTCAATATTCCGCAAACGTCCTGTTTTGCCTTTACATCTTGCCTTCCTCCGTGACCATCGATAGAACTCCCGCTAACTCTCCCCAAAAAACTCCTTTCCGACTCCGGTCAACCGGCGACGAATATTGTCACTTTGACGGTGACGTTTTCTGTCTTTTTGACTCGCTTTCTGCCCGATTTAAGTAACTTCTACAGAGTCACCTGTTCATCAGAAAAAATATTTTTGCGGGGTTTCTCTTCTCGGTTACGGCCAACGACCTAATCAGATCCGGTCAGACTTTAGGTCGGTGATCAGGCTTTTGGTAAACTCGGGTCAATGGAGGACGTAGTTTCTACACCGTCGCAGGTTGATCCTGGACGCGTCGCGCGTTTGTCACGATTAGCAACCGGCGTTCGCTCCGAAGCGCCCTCTCTCACCGACTGCGGCGCAGCACTCGTTTCCGCCGCGTTCCTTATTTTCGCATTTCCAGATTTCAATCGCTGGCAGCTTGCGTGGATCGGGCTCGTACCCTTGTTACTGGTCGTGGGCCGCAAACCACAACCGTGGCGCTGCTTCTTGTTGGGCTGGCTTTTCGGCGCCGTGTTCTTTTACGGCTCTTGTTATTGGCTTACGTATTCGATGATCCACTTCGGTGGGATACCACCCTGGCTCGCGTTTGTTCTCCTCCTTCCCGGCGCAGCCCTGCTTGGCACCTTTCCCGCCATATTCACTCTCGCGCTCGCGCCCCCGCTCCGAAGATGGGGACCAGCGGCTCTGTTTCTAGCTCCCCTGCTTTGGTCTGCCCTCGAGTGGGGAAGACTTGCAATTACAGGGCAGCTATGGAACTCCATCGGTTATTCGCAGGCTTATCACCCACTCCTAATTCAAACGGCGCGCTGGGGCGGCGTTTATGCAGTGGGCTTCTTGATTGTTTTCGTAAATGCCGCAATCGCCTTTGCGCTATTGAAACGCAACGCCAGAGCTCTATTGATCACGACAGGCGCCATACTGCTCGCGGCGGGTTTAATCCTCCTTGCTAACCGAACATCCCCGTTTCGACACTGGAGTATTGAGAGCGAAACAGAGGCTGTCGTGGTCGCTATTCAGCCAAACGTGCCGATGGAGATTGTTAAGTCGGAGGAGGATATGCGTAAGCTCACCACGCGCCATCTGGAGATGAGCGTATCCGCACTGCGACTGCTCCCAGATGATGGAAAGCCTCGATTGGTTATCTGGCCTGAGTCGCCGATGAACTTCGCCTATGGTGGCGATTCTAAGCTTCGTGAAATCATTGCCGCTTTCGCTCAGGCAAACAACACCGCGGTACTGTTAAATTCTCAGGAGGTGGCGCCCAACGATGGGATTTACAACTCTGCCCTCCTCATAAATCAACAGGGTAGCCTCGTCGCCCAATATGATAAGATTCGCCTGCTGCCTTTTGGCGAATATGTTCCGTTGCCGGAATGGTTACCGGGAGCGGGTTTGATAAGAGCGATAGTCGGGGACTTTACGCCCGGCACGAAATACGGGCTGATGCCTGTCGGACCACTGCGGGCTGGAGTTTTCATCTGCATTGAGTCGGCATATCCATCGATCGCACGAAGATTCACAGCTGAAGGTGCCGACGTGCTGATCAATATTTCAAACGATGGCTATCTCGGACCAACGGCAGTGATGCGGCAACATTTGGCTAATGCGGTTTTTCGCGCCGTTGAAAATGGCCGTCCCTTACTGCGGGTTACAAACACGGGTATTACGGCTTTCATTACGCCTGCGGGCGAGGTGCGAGACGCGACGCCTGGTTTTAAATCGGACTTTAGAACGTGGACAATTGGGCGCAGTGCAAGTGCGCCAACGTTTTATGTAGCTTACGGCGATCTCTTCGCCGGCGCCTGTTCGCTCCTGGGATTGTTGATTTTTGCTTTTTCGTGGAGGAGACGAGGCACTAAGAGAGGCAATAGGCTTTTCGCCGACTGAAATTACGCGGTTACTTTTGGAGGATCAATGATCGAGACTTTATCAATTCAGGATTTAAGAAACACTTATGAGGACCTGCGCGTTCACGTCGAGCAACTCGGGAGGTTTCTTTGATGTTGCAGCTGGGCGCGAAGAGTTAAAGCGTATTGAGGGTGAAGCCTCGTCGCCGGACTTTTGGAGTGATCAGGCGGCTGCCCAGAAACTCTTGCAAAAGCGGACTGTCCTGGAGAAGAAGATTCAGCGACAAGAGCAGTTTGAATCTGAGATTGCCGACGCGGGCGTGCTTTTTGAATTTGCCGAGGAAGATGAAGAATCTTTGAAGGAACTTCGCACGCTGGTCGAACGCCTGGAGCACGAGATCAGCATTGCTGAGACAGAAATGCTGCTCGGAGGCGACAACGATCAGTTGAACGCCATCTGCTCGATTCACCCCGGGGCTGGAGGCACGGAGTCGCAGGATTGGGCCGAGATGCTTCTGCGCATGTATCTGAAATGGGCGGAGCAACGAGGATTCAAAACTGAGATTATTGACTACCAGCCGGGGGAAGAAGCGGGTCTCAAAGGTGTGACATTCAGAGTGGAAGGTGAATACGCCTACGGCTTACTGGCAGCTGAAGCCGGAGTGCATCGACTGGTGCGCATTTCTCCTTTTGATCAGGCTGCTCGCCGTCACACTTCGTTTGCATCACTGTTTGTTTATCCGGAAGTAGACGAAAACATCGAAGTGGAAATCAACGATAAGGACCTGCGCGTGGACACCTATCGCGCAACCGGCGCCGGCGGTCAGCATATCAACACCACTGACTCAGCAGTTCGCATTACGCACCTTCCCACAGGCATCGTCGTGCAATGCCAGAACCAACGTTCGCAACATCAAAACCGCGCCGTCGCGATGCAAGTTCTCCGATCGCGGCTGTACGAACTCGAACTCGAAAAGCGAAAAGCCGAGACTGCTGAGCTGGAAGCCAACAAAGCGGACATTTCTTTCGGATCGCAAATCAGAAGTTACGTACTCGCGCCTTATCAACTAGTGAAGGATACGCGCACCAAGTTGGAGCGTGGCAATGTGGATGCGGTGCTGGCAGGTGACATAGATGATTTTATCAAAGCGTATCTGCTCGCGAAGAAGGCAGCCTAGTTTAAAGGACAAACTCTAGTTTGATTCTTTTGCAACAAGGCGCCGTGAAGGTTGTACTCTGAACTGGTTGAGTTTTGGGGAGACCAGATGGCAACTACTGAGTTTGAGGAGAAGCCGAGAATAATCACTCCGCGAAACACTCGCCGGAATGAAATTGTGGCGATTCTGCTGCTCGCGGTAGGGCTCCTGCTGACGCTGTGTCTCGTCTCCGCCGCTTTTTATCCCAGTGATCCTTCATGGAATTCAGCGGGTCAGTCAGAAACGCACAACTGGGCCGGAGCCATCGGCGCGAATGTCGCGGCGGCTTTGTTTCAGTCAATTGGGCTCGCTGCCTATCTGCTGCCCTGTTTGTTGCTGGCCGCGGCCTGGCGGCGATTCAAGACGCGCAGCTTTCGCGCGCCGCTGTCCCGTTTGCTCGGCCTGATACTGCTGACTCTGGCCGCATCTGCCCTGCTCTCAATCTCCAACATCCATCCGATTTTTGATTCAAGCGTCCAGCCGGGAGGATTGCTGGGAACGGTGATCTCCCGAGGTCTCGCGAGTGGACTCAACACTGTCGGCACCACCGTGCTTTTGCTGGCTGTCGCCGCGACTGGATTGCTACTGGCCACAAACTTCTCCTTCATAGGCTTGTACGAGAGACTCATTAGTCTCATGGCGGGACGCTTTGTCTCTGTCACTAGCCTGCCTAATAGATTCCGCGCCTGGCGCGAGACCCGACGCGAACGTTCAAGCCTCCGCAAGGAACAGCGCCAAGCCCTCAAGGCGGAGCAGTTGGCTGCACGCAGTGCCTTAAAAGGCTCGCTGGATTTGAGTCCTGAAGAACGCATCGCCCAATATATGAAAGACAATGGCGCCCCTGCGGTCAACGGCGAAGCGATTAGCCGGGGTGAAACTGCCGGAGCGCTACAAGCTGCAACGATTCAGGGCTCGGGGGAACCAGCGCGGGCGGCGGCCGCTGGCGCCGGAATTCAGGGAGCTACCATAGTCAACAGTCCGTCTGGTCGCCGCTCTATCTTTCCCTCACGAGGCGGCACCGCAGTCGCTGATGAAGAGCCGGAAGTTGAAGAGATGATCAAGGGCGCTTCGGTGTTGCGCACCAAGGGCGAGGCGCCTGCCACCGGAAGACTTCCCTTCGACGCTGATCGTGCCCGGCGCGTTTCTTACATCGACTATTCCATGCCGCCGCTCGAGTTTTTGAATGAGGCGCCGCCTCCCAGTGAGCAGGCGGATGCGGAGCTGCTTGGCCTGGCAACGCGTTTAGCCGAAAAATGCAAAGAGTTTAATGTGACCGGGCAAATCAAGCACATTTGTCCAGGTCCGGTGGTAACCACATACGAGTTCAAACCGGATCCGGGCGTCAAATACTCGCGCGTTGTTTCGCTGGTTGACGATCTCTGCCTGGCGCTCAAAGCGGAGTCGATTCGCATCGACCGTATGCCGGGTAAGCCTCACGTCGGTATCGAGGTGCCAAACCCTCGCCGTGAAACAATCTTTCTGCGAGAGGTGATTGAGTCGCGCGCTTTTCGTGAATCGTCTTCGAAACTTACGATCGCGCTTGGTAAGACCATAGATGGACTCAACTATGTCGCTGACCTCGCGAAGATGCCCCACCTGCTGATTGCTGGAACCACCGGCGCGGGGAAGTCTGTCGGTGTAAATGCACTTATAGTTTCGATTTTGTATCGCGCGCGGCCGGATGAAGTTAAGTTCATTCTGATTGATCCGAAGCGACTGGAATTGGGACTCTATGAAGACATTCCGCACCTGGCCGCGCCCATCATCACCGATCCCAAGCTTGCCTCTCGTTCATTGAAATGGGCGGTCGCCGAGATGGAACGACGCTACCGTGATCTCGCCGGCTGGGGTGTGCGCAACATCGACGGTTACAACACCGAGATCATGCGCCGTAATCTCGTGAAGGAATACGACGACAAAGGAGAGCCGCACAAACCACTACCCTACATTGTGATCATCATCGATGAACTTGCCGATCTGATGATGACCTCTGGGCGGGAAGTGGAGGAATCCATAACGAGGTTGGCGCAAATGGCCCGCGCGGTTGGCATTCACCTGGTGCTGGCAACCCAGCGGCCTTCGGTTGACGTAATCACTGGCTTGATCAAGGCAAACTTCCCTTCGCGCATTTCCTTCCGCGTGTCATCCAAAGTTGATTCGCGCACAATTATCGACACCAACGGCGCCGAACATCTACTTGGCCGCGGCGATATGCTGTTTCTCCCTCCCGGCACTTCGCGTCTGATTCGGGTTCACGGCGCCTACGTTGACGAGACTGAGATTGGGCGCATCGTCAATCATTCCAAGGCTCAGGCCAAACCTGAGTACAACGAAACGATCACGCAGTCGGAAGAAGAAGCGCTCGGCCTGGAGGAGAGCAATGGCGAGCACGACGAGCTCTTTGAAGAGGCGCTGCGCATTTGCGTGGAGATGAAACGGGCGTCAACTTCCGTGCTGCAGCGCCGGTTACGGATCGGCTACGGGCGCGCGGCTGCGATTCTCGACATCATGGAGCGCGAGGGACTCATTGGCCAGGCCGATGGCTCGCGGCCGCGGCCGGTGCTGGGACGAGCTTATGAAATGATCGCGCAGTGGGACGAAAGCGGCGACGTAGAATAATCATGTTCGCTCCTCGCGACCGATTCGAAACATTTTCCACGCGAGCTGTGGAAAAATCTGTGGACAACGCCCTATAAAACATACGAACTTTTGAAATCATTAGACTTTTAGCGTCGTGCACACGAGAGCGGCAGAGTTGCAAAGCCTTCACGAACACTTACTTGCATACGTGAAACAGAATCTCCCACCAGCAAAGCCTCAAGCGTTGTTGTTTCCTTTGCTCATATTCGCGCTCGTTCTGTTTCCCGCAGCCTGCGCTACCCGACCTCAGCAGGCTCGACACGCTTCCTCAGAAGTTCAATCGAACCTCGATGCGCCAAAATCTAATCGAGTTTCACTAATAAACATCAACACCGCCCCACCGCAGGATCTGGAAAAGCTACCCGGAGTAGGCAAGGTCATCGCTGAACGAATCGTCGCGCATCGCGCGCAATATGGGCTCTTTCGTCGTACCGAGCATCTGATGATGGTGCGAGGTATTAGCGATCGGAAGTTCCGCGAAATGCGACCGATGATTGTTGTGGATTGACGCCGCCCGTCTGCGCCCCTTGCCGCGAGCGATGGCATGTTACAATCAAGACTGAATTAAATCACTTAGGAGAAACACAGTGCCATATTCAGAACTGATGATCCACCCGATGCGCGAGGAGTTGACTCGCATCGGTGTTGAAGAGCTAAGAACACCCGAAGACGTCGATAAGATCGTGAACAGTGAAGGCACTGTGATGGTCGTTGTAAATTCGATTTGTGGTTGTGCCGCCGGAAAGGCCAGACCGGGTATCGCCCAGGCGCTGAAACACAATGTGCGACCCGACAAAGTCGCGACGGTATTCGCCGGCGCGGATATTGAGGCTACCGAAAAAGCACGAAGCTACTTCACCGGCTACGAACCATCTTCCCCTTCCATCGCCCTGCTGAAGGATGGGAAACTGGTCTGGATGTTGGAGCGCCGCCAAATTGAGGGCAAGGATGCTTTCCAGGTTGCAAGTGAATTAACGCAGGCATTTGATCAGTATTGCGCCAAATCGGAAGCAACTGCGAACTAGGAAGTAGAATTAAGCTTCAGCGGCCGCATTTCCGCCAGGCAATCTAAAGATTGAACTCTAAACTTCTTGAGCTTTAGTGAATCTCTTTTGACAGTCGTGCCGGCCCGAGCACCCTGGCAAGCTCGGAATGCGCCAGCACTACTTCAGGAGATTGTTGCATCGCTGCAGAGTATTTTCTCTGAAACTCACTGCCTGACTCAGCTGGGGTGAGTAGTATTCCCGCCTGCCGGATTAGAGCAACCCCGGTGTTCTCGCGGGGCGTCTCCTTCGCTGCTAAAAGTTCATCCATCTCGACTATCAGTTCAGATAGCTGCCGAAGCCACGCAAACCAGGGATCCTTCATTACAAGATCTAGTAGTGCATAGCTGTTGGCTATTTTGGCGTGGCCGCGTTCATAAGTCTCACGTTCGAAATCCAGAAGGGTCTTATGTAAACGCAGCAAAACCGTGCGCACATTAACGAGTTGCTCACGCGTTTTTTCACTTATCTCGTTTTCAGGAGTCATCCTTCAATCCTTCAATCCTTCCGGGCCTGGTCGCGGCGTAAAGTGACGCACACTGTTAGTGTGCGGGTGGACGCTGGTGAAAGCTCACACGCAATCTAATACTTTGCGTAACGCAGAATAGTTAGTTCGCTCAAAGTCTTCAAGGACCGCGACTCGTCTCGGGAAATCGCCAGGTTATGGCTATGTTATGATCGCCTCGTATGCCGCCTCCTTTCAGCCTCAACACTCCGATCGCAGAGCTCTACCAATATCGGCTAGCCCGCTTTGGCCAAACCATTTCGCATAACCTTGCCCGGGAAGTCGCCAGCTACTTCGGCGAAAAAGATTACCGCGATGCGACCGTCGAGGATTTGTTGAACTATCTGCCAATGCGTTACGAAGACCGCTCAAATCCGGCACAGATACGCGATCTGGCTGATGGTATGGAGGCTTCGCTGGATTTGGCGGTAAAAGTAGCGGGTGGTTATCAGGTTCGCAACCGGCGCTCTTTTGGGCGCTCGCGACTCTTCATATTCGAAGTCACTGCTACTGATCCCGATCGAACCGGCCGGCCCGTAGTTGTTTGGTGGTTTGTATCCGGAGCGCATGCCCATGACATCATCGACTATTACACCAAACGTTTCACTCGAGGCGCGCGGTTCATAACGTTTGGCAGATGGGAATGGGACAAGCGTCGCGCTACCTTTGCATTGCGACTGAACAAACCTGCGGATGAGCTCGAGATGTTGCCCGCTGCGCCGGGACCGGCGAACGATGACACAGATAGAACTGGAGAAAACAAAGCAAACGAAGCGATCGGACTGGACACGGTTGACAGCGGCGATCCGGCGCTTGCCGTGATCCATACCGGACGTCGCGTTCCTATCTATCGAAAACTCGGCGAGTTTAGCTCGAAACGCGTACGCGAGATCATCCATGCTGTGCTCTCGTTGTTGCCCGACTCAGCATTTCCTGAAACCTTGCCGGCCGATCTACGTCAGCGGAAAAAACTAATCGCCCGTGCCGCAGCCGTGCGCCAGATCCACTTCCCTCCGGAAGACACGCCGCTCGCTCCGTACGATCAGGCAAGAAGTCCCGCTCATCTCCGACTCATCTTTGAAGATTTTTTCTGGGTGGCGCTTGGGATTAGCCTGAAACGCGGCAAACGAACAAAAGAGAGTAAGGGCGTAGTGATAAAACTTGATCAGGCAACCAAGCTGAGAATTGGCTCTGTACTACCGTTTAAGTTAACCGACGCCCAACGCCGTGTAGTTAAGGAAATATTCAGGGACTTGAAGTCGGATGCGCCAATGAACCGTCTGCTGCAGGGCGACGTCGGCAGCGGCAAGACCATCGTTGCGCTTATTGCGATGCTGGCCACCATGGAGAATGGTTATCAAACCGCGCTAATGGCGCCTACTGAGATTCTTGCCGAACAACACGCTCGAAATATCAAGCGACTGCTGGCGAAGACACCTTATCGCGTAGAACTCTTGACCGGGTCGCTGCGGGGCGCGGAGAAGAGAAAACTGCAGGTGGACCTGTCTGCCGGCGAAATTCATGCTTGCATCGGCACTCATGCGATCATTCAGGAGGCCGTCTCATTCAAAAACCTTGGCCTGGCAATTATCGATGAACAACACCGCTTTGGCGTGATGCAGCGCGCCGAGCTGCGCGCGCGCGGCTTCAATCCCGACGTGCTCGTCATGACCGCGACTCCGATACCGCGCTCGCTGACAATGACAATCTACGGCGATCTCGACGTCTCAGTGATCGACGAGATGCCGCCGGGACGCACCCCGGTAGAGACCCGGGTTTTCGGCGAAGAGCAACGACCCGAGGTGAAAGAATTGATCTCACGCGAAGTGGGGGCCGGCCGCCAGGTTTACGTCGTTTATCCCCTGGTTGAAGAATCAGAGAAGATGGATTTGAAAGACGCTACGCAAAGGTATGAGTATCTACGCGACAAAGTTTTCCCCAAGTCCTCTGTGGGGCTCGTGCATGGAAAAATGAAGACAGCTGACAAAGAACAAGTGATGCGGCGTTTTGTTGCCGGCGAGATTCAGATTCTTGTTTCCACAACTGTAATCGAGGTTGGGGTGGACGTTCCTAACGCTTCAGTAATGATAGTGGAACACGCTGAACGATTCGGTCTCTCGCAGCTTCACCAGCTGCGGGGGCGTGTCGGTCGCGGCGCCGAAAAAAGTTATTGCCTGTTGCTTACCTCGGATAAAAGGACAAGCGTGGCAAACGAGCGACTGGGTATCATGGCAGAAACCAATGACGGCTTTGTGATCGCGGAGAAAGACCTGGAGCTGCGCGGGCCGGGCGAACTTCTGGGAACCAGGCAGTCGGGCCTGCCGGAATTCCGGGTGGCCAACATTGTCCGCGATCAGCAATTCCTTGAGGGCGCCCGCAAGGAAGCAGAGTTTTATCTGGCGAAAGGCGAGCAGTCACCTGAGACCTCGAAGATGATTGAACGAATAAAGACAGACGCGCGCTTTGGCCTCGCGGCGGTGGGCTGAAAACGAATCCACGGATTGCGAATCCACAGGTTACTAATCCGCAGATTTCGCAGATTACACAGATTCCAATAAAGACGCGGCGCAAAAAGCCGGAAAAGTGTTTGTCTCGTGGCCTTTTCAAAAGAAGTCTTTACCTTCTGCGTAATCTGCGGATTAATCTTCGTTCTAAACTGAAGTTCTTAAATTGCGAATAATTGCCGGAAAATACCGTGGTCGAAATCTTAAAAGCCCGCCGTCGCTTGAGGTGCGGCCTACCTCAGATCGTCTTCGCGAGACTCTCTTCAACGTCATCGCGCCGCGAATCGCTGGCGCGCGCTTTCTCGATCTCTGCGCCGGGTCAGGAGCAGTAGGAATTGAGGCGCTATCGCGCGGCGCACGACAGGTCGTTCTCGTCGACCGTTCCCGAAAGATGTGTTCCTTGATTAAATCCAATCTTGATCTTTGTCGGATTGAGGAGGACGAGAGTGAAGTAGTTCAAGCTGAAGCGCACGACTACCTGCGAAGCGTGGTTGTGCAACCGCACGATAGATTCGATCCCTGGGATATCATTTTCTTCGATCCCCCTTACGCCACCGACTACCTTCCGATTCTCGAGACGTTCGGCGCGCACGCGTCAACTCTGTTGTCTGAGAATGGCTTGTTGATTGTCGAACACCATCCCAAAAATGAGTTGAAAGACGAGGTGGGGAGTATAATCCGCAGCCGAATACTAAAGCAGGGTGATTCCGCGCTCAGCTTTTATCAACTAGCCGAATAGTGGTAGAGGCGGACCTGCGTGTCTGCCCTTCCTTCGAGAAGAAACAATCCCGGGCGGACACATAGGTCCGCCCCCTACAAATCATTGACTGGACTTTCTCGATGAACAATTGTGAGGTAGATAATGAACAACGCAACTCAAATCTCCCGTCGTGGATTCGCGAAGATCCTGAGCGCCAGCGCTGCTTATGCCGCCCTAAAGCCGTCATCGTCGATGTCAGCGACGGCGTTGCGGCTAGTGAGTTCCGCGTCGAACGCCGCCGCCGTCGTGCGTCTCAGTTCGAATGAGAACCCCTATGGCCCATCGCCGATGGCCCTGAAAGCGATGACTGACGCGTTCAGTCTCGCGTGGCGTTATCCCGACGAGCACGAACAATCCCTTGTTGATGCCCTGACAAAGATGCATGGCGTGGTGGCCGAGCAGATTCTTCTCGGTAACGGCTCGAGTGAAATATTGAAAGTAGCTGCCGCGGCTTTCACGGCTACAGGCAAGAAGCTTGTAGTGGGCAACCCAACCTTCGAAGCCATCCTGGCTTATGCAAGAGCTGCACAAGCCGAAGTAGTCAAAATAGATCTGACGCCAGACTACGCTCACGATTTACCCAAAATGCTAGCCGCCGCAGACAATGCGGGTTTGATCCACATCTGCAACCCAAACAACCCCACTGCCAGCATCACACCCCGAAATCAGATCCGCGCATTCCTCGCGAAGGTGCCGAGTCAAACGACCGTACTTATCGATGAGGCCTATCATCACTACGTCGAATCAAATGACTACGAGAGCGTTATCCCGCTGGTCAAGCAGCATCCAAACCTAATAGTCGCTCGAACGTTTTCCAAGATTTACGGCTTGGCGGGATTGCGTTGCGGATATTGCACCGCACGTCCAGAGCTAATTCAGCGCATGCGCTCGCAACAAACCTGGGACAGCGTGAACATCATGGCACTGGTCGCGGCGTCGGCTAGCCTTCAGGATACTGAACACGCGGACCAAGGTCGCTGGCGCAACAACGAAGTTAAGAAGTTTGTCTATTCCGAACTGGACAGGTTGGGCTTTAAATGGATTCCATCGCACGCAAACTTCCTGACGATTGACCTCCGTCGCGAAGTGAAGCCAATCATAGCGTCCATGCGCGAGCGCAATGTGCAGGTAGGGCGAGTCTTCCCTGCCCTGCCCAACTTTATGCGTGTCACAATCGGTACCAGGCCACAAATGGAAACGTTTGTTTCAACTTTTCGCGCAGTGATGAGCTGATTTCTCTGTGCTTCCTCAGTGTACTCTGTGTCTCTGTGGTGAAAGGTTGTTTCGAAAAGGACCACCACGGAGACACAGAGAACATAGAGTTCACCCAGAGGACTTACTCTTGTAAATGCTAAATTCAGCCTGATTCGCCACCTCATATAATCATTGCTAGAATCCTTACATGCTTGTCCTCGGAATTGAAACGTCTTGCGACGAAACGGCCGCAGCCATTGTGCGCGATGGCTGCGAAATCGTTTCGTCCGTTATCGCTTCCCAAATCGAAACGCACAAACGTTTCGGCGGTGTAGTTCCCGAACTCGCTTCCCGCGAGCACCTCGACAAGATTGTTCCCATCGTGGAAGAGGCTTTCGAACGGGCCAATATGCAGACCGAGGTAATCGACGGCATCGCGGTTACGGTGGGACCCGGGCTGGTCGGCTCGTTGCTGGTGGGTGTGGCATATGCGAAGGCAATGGCTTTCGCGCTTCAGAAGCCGCTGGTCGGAGTGAATCACATTGAGGGCCACGTCTACTCCGTGGCCTTCGAGAACCCTCCCGTTGAGTATCCCGCGCTGGCCCTGATTGTTTCTGGCGGACATAGCAATTTGTTTTTCGTCGCCGCGCCCGGCAAATACAAGGTACTCGCGCGGACACGCGATGATGCTGCCGGCGAGGCTTTCGACAAGGTGGCCAAGATGATGGGACTCGGCTATCCCGGTGGGCCAATCATCGAGCAACTGGCGCGTGAAGGTAATCCGCGGGCGATCAATTTTTCGCTGCCACGCATGGGCGATGGCTCGGCGGATTTTAGTTTCAGCGGCTTGAAGACCGCCGTCACCAAATACGTGCGCGAAACCGGATTGCTTCCCTTGAGAAACGGCGAAGAACCCTCGCAGGCAATCAAAGATCTCGCCGCAAGTTTTCAGAGCGTGGTAGTGCGTTCATTGGTAGGAACTACGGAGCGAGTCGCGGAAAACTATCCGCCCAAAACGTTGATTGTCGCCGGCGGCGTTGCCTGTAATGGCGCTCTCAGAGAAGCGGCGCGGCAAGCGGCCGAGCGTCTGGGAGTTCCCGTCTACTTTCCGTCTCCACACCTCTCCACTGACAATGCGGCAATGATTGCCGCGGCGGGAACGGTGAAACTACAGGCGGGCGAACGTGCAGGATTTGATCTAAATGCCGATGTGACGCTGCGTTTGCAAAACGTCGACAACGAAGAGGATGCACTGCGGCGGGCGAAAGTAAAATACAAACTGTAAATCTTCATTAATAGTTTCTAGTTGAACCATCATGCCTATTCGTCTACCAACATCTATCACAATTGAAATGTCGGCCCTCTAAGCTGTTCTCTGCCTACTGCCTACTGCCCACTGTTCACTGTTTTTTGGTCTCGGCACGCGAGACCAGAGGTGGGCCTTATCAACCCTCGATGACGCTCATCGCGCTCACCGCCTTTTTCTCATAGGCGGCAATCGCGGCGATATTGCGTTTCTCCAGTTCCGTTAGCTGAGTGTCAGTAAACTCGGGGTTAGCCTTATACCAGGCAAAGCTTTCGAAGTAGGTCTGAAACCAGGGTTCTTTGGTGAAAACTTTGCCGCGCCGCGCATATATTTCCTGCCGCATCTTAGCCGCGTCTTCGACAAATAGACCCTCAAGCAGGCTTCGCGCGATCGGCTTACTTCCAAGGTCGTCGTGGATCTTTTTCTCGTAAGCGACAATTGTTTCGACGTTCTGCTTGTCAGGTCCTGATAATTCTTCGTCTTTAAAGTTCTCGTTAGGCTGGTACCAGGGTTGGCTAAAAAAATACTGAGAGAGCCAGGGAGCCTGAAACTGGCGGCCGTGGCGCGCGTAAACCTCATTGCGCAGGAGGCGCAGTTCATTGAGGCTTAAGCCGTGCAACATTTGCTCGGAGATCAACTTGTTCTCAAACAGCTCCATATCGCCGGGAGCCAGGGCAAGCTTGCGCGACTTCTTCTGAGCCTCAGCGATCGTCAACAGGTTTTTCTCCTCGAGCGCGGAAAGCTTGTTGGGATCGTAGTTGTCGCTCGGCTTGTACCAGTAACGCTCGTCAAAATATTGCTGCAGCCACGGCTCGCTGAACCGCTTACCGTGAATTGCCTCGACCTCGGCCCGCAGCACACGCCACTCAGCGCCACTATGAAGTCCCAGTTTCTTTGTAGTGAGCGTGCGGGTGCGCCAATAACGCATGTCTCCGGGTTGCACGGTTTCATGCTTGCTCGCTTCCGCGTCACGAATAAGATCAAGGTTTCTATTCTCAGTCGCATTGAGCATTGAGTTCTGAAAGGCGTGGTTTGGTTTATACCAATCCTGCGCTGTCAGATAAGTGGCAATTTCCGCGTCTTTGAAGATGCGACCATGACGGCCAAAAACAATCCCACGCATCAGCTTCAAGTCCTCGAGCGCAGCAGAGACAAAGTCAGCCGGCTTCAAGGCGGACTTCGAGAAATCGAAATGCTGCCAGCGCTGCATGCTGTCCTGCGCTTGAACCGTTATGGGAGCAGCGACCAGAAAGATGGCGGCAACACTTAGGGCGCATCGCTGAAGGCGGGAGAAATGCTTCATGGGTTGACTCCGTTGTCTTTGTAACTAAGAACGATTATGAACATTAAACCTGCGAGGTACCTGCGTAGTAGTCTTACCACAAAGGACGTGAAGAGAATCCGCAAGGGCGGGCAAAGAGACACCTAAACGCTCGCTAAAGGTCCTGGTGGAGCTTGCGCAAACTTTGCGAGCCTTTGCGGTGAAATTGGTAGTTAGCAGCCTCAGCCGAAAATATCGCGAACTTTGTCGACCAGACCTTTATCCTCAAGGTCCTTGTTCTCAACCACGGCAAGTTGCTCGAGAAGTTTTCGTTGTTCACGCGTCAGGGAAGTTGGCGTAACGACGGTAACTGATACAAAAAGATCACCACGGCCGCGACTTCCGAGTACCGGCATGCCTTTGCCCTTGATGCGAAAGACGGTCCCCGTCTGCGTTCCGGTCGGGATTTTGATCTTCTCTTCGTCTTCGATCGTGCTCACAAAGACATCCGCGCCCAACGCGGCCTGCGCGAAAGTAAGGGGCAGTGAGGCGTAGAGATTACTTCCCTGCCGCTCAAAGCGTTCATGCTCGGCCAGATGGATCACCACATAAAGATCGCCCGACGGACCTCCCTGTGTGCCGGCCTCTCCTTCACCCTGTACGCGCAGTCGCGAACCAGTTTCCACTCCCGCCGGAATCTTAACTTCCATCTGCTTTTCGCGTTCGAGGCGGCCCGCGCCCCGGCAGTCCGTACAGGGACTCTTCACCACGCGACCGGCGCCGCGACAGGGTTGGCAGGTTCGAGCTACTGAAAAGAATCCTTGCTGATAACGAACCTGGCCGGTGCCGCCGCAGTTGCTGCAGTTTTCAGGCTGAGTACCGGGGGCCGCGCCGTTGCCTTTGCAGGTTTCACAGGTTTCCAGTCGCGGAATGCGCAACTGCGCAGTCATGCCGTGATAGGATTCTTCGAGCGTGATCTCGAGGTCGTAACGCAGATCAGCACCACGTTGTGCTGCCGAGCGGCGTCCTCCCGTGCGCCCGCCGCCAAAAACATCACTAAATCCAAAGAGATCGCCAAGGATATCCTCAATGCCGCCAAAACCGGGCGCTCCCCAACTTTGCCCGGCACCGCTCGAAACTCCGGCATGACCAAAGCGATCGTAGCGCTGGCGCTGATCAGAATCGGCAAGTACGCCATACGCCTCGCCCAGTTCTTTAAACTTTTCCTCGGCGCCTGGGTCGTTTTGATTTTTGTCAGGGTGATAACGCTGGGCCAAAGCGCGATAGGCGCTCTTTAAATCTTGATCCGAAGCTGTGCGGCTGACGCCCAACACTTCGTAATAATCTCGTTTACTCATTAAGACTTCCTAAAAACCTCTCATGCTTATTAAAACTGAAAGCTTAAAACTTGGTAAATTCAGAAGGTGGATTCTCCCCGGCGGTTGCTGGAGACTCGTTGGCTGGTTTCATCATTGCGGAAGTAAGCTGGGCGGCGACGCGCTCAAGGGCACTAAGAGCTTTGTTAATCGATTCCAGATCTTCGGCGCTGCTGGCCGCTTCGGCCTCCTTGAATACGTGGTCCGCCATCTCTTGATCATTGGTCGAAAGCAGTACGCCAAATTTACGGAACGACTTTTGGGTGTTGCGCAGCAGCGATTCCAACTTGTTGCGCAGGATAACGATCTCCTTGGCAATGCGGTCGGATTCCTCAAAGCCCGAAGCCTCTGCTATGAGTTGCTCAATTTCGTCTGGCGCGAGCCCAGACGTTGGAGTAATCCGCATTTGTTGCTCGCGGCCCGTTGCTTTGTCCTGGGCTGAGACCGAGACAATACCGCTTGCGTCAACCTCGAACGAAACATCGATTTGAGGCACGCCGCGCGGGCTGGGGGGAATGCCCACCAGCTCAAATTTCCCCAGCGAGCGATTGCCTTCCGCCACTTCGCGCTCACCCTGCAAAATATGAATTTCTACGGAGTTCTGATTATCTACGACGGTGGTGAATGTCAGACTATTGCGCAGCGGGATAGTTGAATTCCGATCGATGATCTTGGTAAACAATCCACCGCGTGTTTCCAGCCCGAGACTCAATGGCAAAACATCGAGGAGCACGATGTCCTTGACTTCGCCAGTCAGCACGCCGCCTTGAATCGCAGCGCCCATCGCGACAACTTCGTCGGGATTAATTTCTGCGGAAGCCTTCTTGCCGAAGATTTTCTCCACCGTGCGTTCGACAATCGGCGAGCGGGTTTGCCCGCCCACCAAAATTACTTTATCGACGTCCTCGGGCTGCAGCTTGGCATCCTCGAGCGCCTTGTGACAGGGCTCGATCGTTTGGTCGATCAAATCTACGATTAGGCCTTCAAACTCGGTCCGAGTGAGCGCCTTGTTGAAGTGCTTCGGTCCGGTGGCGTCAGCTGCGATGAACGGAAGATTGATATTGGTTTCAGTCGATGACGAGAGCTCACACTTGGCGCGCTCAGCCACTTCCTTTAGCCGCTGCAACGCCAGGCGATCCTGGCGCAGGTCGATGCCCGTGTCAGTCAGAAACTGATCCGCCATCCAGTTCATGATCCGCTCATCGAGGTCTTCACCCCCAAGGAACGTATTGCCGGACGTAGAAAGTACCTCGAAGACGCCGTCGCTCATCTCCAGAATCGAAATGTCAAACGTGCCACCGCCAAGGTCGTAGACCGCGATGCGCTCAACATTGTTCTTTCCCAAACCGTATGCCAGGGCAGCCGCTGTAGGTTCGTTGATGATTCTTTCGATCGTCAGCCCTGCAATTTTTCCGGCGTCTTTAGTTGCCTGTCGTTGTATGTCGTCGAAATAAGCTGGAACAGTGATGATGGCATCAGTCACCGGTTCCCCCAGAAAATCTTCCGCTGCCGCCTTCAGGCGCTGCAGCACTATTCCAGACAACTCGGGGGGGCTATAGCTGCGGCCCTGGACGCGCACACGGGCGTCACCGTTCGGAGAGTCGACAATCTCAAAAGCGGAGGTCTCGCGCATGCGCTGAACTTCAACGGAGTTGAACTTGCGGCCGATCAGCCGCTTCACGGCATAAACCGTATTAGCCGCATTAGTCACAGCCTGGCGTTTTGCAATCTGCCCGACCAAACGCTCGCCCTTGTCGGTGAAGCCAACCACACTAGGCGTCGTTCGGCCACCTTCTTTATTCGGCACAATCTGCACCGCGCCGCCCTCCAGGACCGAGACGCAGCAATTAGTGGTGCCTAAGTCTATTCCGATCGCTTTTCCCATTTGTAAATGCCTACCGTGTTAGCGCGTTAGGAGCACTGAGAATCATTTTTTTATAGCTACCTTCACAAGTGCGGGACGAATCAACTTATCTCCCATCCTGAACCCGCGCACGATCTCCTGGATAACGGTATCAGGCTCATAATCGTCGGTAGGTTCGGTGATGACCGCTTCATGAAGATGCGGATTAAAATGCTCTCCCTCGGCTAAGACCGGCTTGACGCCTAGCGCATCAAGCACGCCATTGAGTTGTTTGTAAATCAGATCCACGCCGCTAAGGAAATGCCGAAATTCATCCGATTCGCTGGCTTCAACCGACGCTTCGGTCTCCAAAGCCCTTTTCAAATTATCAAGTACCGGTAATAGCTTGGCAGCAATATCAGCAACCAGGCGATTGTAAGTTTCGGAGCGCTCACGCTCCATTCTCTTGCGGTAGTTTTCGAAATCCGCCTGGCGGCGCGCCAGACTATCTCTCAATTCCTTTACTTCGCTTTCCAGCCGTTTCAACTCGGCCCTGGTAGCAACCAGTTCCGCAACCTCAGGGCCGCCGGCGCTTGGTGCAACGTCGCCGGATCCATCAGCTTGAGGGGAAGGATGGAAGGGCTGAACATCCGGGTCGAACGCTTCCTGCTCGGTTGCTGTTGCTTCGTCGTCGGAGTCCATAAGGTTTGTCATTTCAAGATTGTCATCTGATAACTCGGACAGGTCTGATTCAGATGCGGTGTCGGAGACTTCAGTATCCGAATCCTCAAAGCGGACGGGGATGCGGTCCGCATTGTCATTTTTCTTCTCAGGAGCCATCAGTCCAGTGTCGATTCTCTCAAAGTTGGTAGGGCAGCACTACCCCGGTGTCAGCCGCGCGCTTCTTCGTTCAGCCGGCGCTCAATGAGACGCGCCATGTAGTTTACCATAGCCATAATGCGGGAATATTCAATCCTCATCGGGCCTACCACGCCGAGCGTGCCAAGGTGTTCATTTGCACCAAACCGGTAGGGGGCGGTTATTAAGGTGCAATTGCGCATCGAGGAGATGGGATGTTCTCGGCCAATAACAACATGCACATCTCCCAGCGTTGCATGCTGTTCGCGAGAC
>DASXQM010000214.1:0-15493 GCA_036507195.1 Pyrinomonadaceae bacterium
TTGTGCGGATGTTTACAGTAGTCAACTACGCAGTAAGCGAAGAGCAGTTAACAGACAAGTTCGCGCGCCGTTTCGACGCGATTTGATGGAAGACTGCAAACTCTGGCAAAAGCGCTTCGCGAATCCCTCTGATTGGCAGCCGGTGCGCAGTGATGTGCCAACACTGATCTTGACGGGTCGCTACGACGACCGAACTCCAACCGAACTCGCAAAGCGTATCGCCGCGACGTTCACCCGATCGTATCTCTACGAATTGCCTAATGAGGGGCATGGTCCGCCGCCAATCGGCTGTCACGCGCAACTAATTCTTCAGTTTCTGGCGAATCCACTCCGTGAACCAGACGCGTCTTGCATTAAAAGTATCGCGCCAATTCGATTTCTTACGGAATGGCAAGAGCCGGGCGTCGGGCCCTAACGCGCGGCCCAACAAAATCGTTGGACGCGAGCGGCGGGGGCGTGTTTCGCAACTTGCTTGGTGCGGCGGAAGTGTTTTGATTCGCGCCGCCGCGTCAACTCTGACGTTAGGCTTTAACTTTTGAATAACCTCATGATTCTTCTAATCCAATGTTTCTACGCTTCGTTATCACACAACTGGATGATGTATCCCATAGGCCGCAGGGGCTATTTGTCCTTCTTGAGTCAGGTTCGTTATCTCAAGAGGAGCGGCTTCAATTACGTGAGGTTCTTATTTGGTTCAATAAGAACTTACCCTCGCCCCGCTATGAGTTTGCGAGTCGTCGAATTTTCTGGTTCAAGTCGAGTGCTGAAGATTGCGTAAAGCGAATGTGGGAATTGACGCACCTGCTTCGCTATCACGGGTATCTAGTGGAAGTAGAAAAATGCCGGGAGCTTAGGAATATCGTCTATGAGGATAGCTTTCAAGTCGCGGCTTATCCTTCGCCGAATGATCGCCGTTAAGCGGCTTGGTACATCCACAGGCGAGCCTAACAAAGCCTTGCAGCTGACGGCGCGATAGCATGCTTCTCAAGTAGTCTTATTCCTTCAGCTTGGATGCTGATCGCGCGCCGCAGCTGAAGGCCGTCGTTGGATTGCTTCGCGAGAACTCCGCGTTGCGGCGAAATCATGGCTGACAAGACAGCATAGCTATGACGCTTAAACGAAACCAGGAAGCTTCCTTGCCTATCAAACGGATCTACATCACCTCGATCATTTTATTTGCACTCATCTGGACGGCCTTTGGTTGCGCGGTTCAGTCCTTGGAGCACAAGGGCGGCACGGCCAGCGACGACACTGAAATTGGGCGCGCGTTCAAAACAAGGACGAGCAATGTTCAGGTTGAAGGCGAAGGCATAATAACGCGCATACTCGGGGACGACCTCGATGGCAGCAGGCATCAGCGGTTCATCGTTCGCCTAACATCAGGCCAGACGGTCCTCCTTGCGCACAACATCGACCTTGCGCCGCGGATCGCCACACTACAGGAAGGCGATAGCATAGGCTTCTACGGCGAGTATGTTTGGAACGCGCAGGGCGGTAAGGTCCACTGGACGCATCACGATCCTGGAGGAAAACACGTCGCAGGCTGGCTCAAACACAAAGGGCAGACCTATCAATAACGCTCGATGCGAGAGTCCCTCTCGGGCACGCAATCCAACAAGCGCTTGGAGCGGACTCGCCATGAGCGGGCTTCTTTGGTGAGTTGCGTGGGCGAGCCGCTCAAGCACAACGTTAGATCGCTTCCATTTATGCTCTGGCCAATCTAGTATAAGCTTCATCACTGATCTCGAACTGAAAGAAGATAACTACCTATGAAACCGGCGTTCCTGATCGTAATCGTCAGTATCCTCGTCTCGCCCTCCTTTTTCGCCCTTCGTCTTCAACAAACCAAGCGTGAGCGTCTCGATCAGATCGAACACGCTCTGCAAATGGATGTGCCACGCCTGCTCTGCCTTACCGACAACCTAGCCACAGGAGGGCAACCTACCGAGCAGGCCTTCAGCAAACTTGCGGCAAATGGCTTCCGCTCGATATTGAACCTGCGCACTGCATCAGAAGGAGTTGATCTGGAGAAAGAGCGGGGATTGGTAGAGCAATCTGGGATGCGCTATATCAACATTCCGGTGGTGGTAAGCGCTCCTCGTGCAGAGCAGGCTGATGAGTTTATTCGGGTGGTCAAGGAGAAAGCCAATCACCCGATGCTGATCCATTGCAGGAGCGCGAGTCGTGTGGGGGCGTTTATGATGATCTACCGAGTGGTTGAGCAGGGCTGGAGTGAAGAGAAGGCAGAGGAGGAGGCAGTGAGGATAGGTCTGCACACTGAAGAGTTAAGGAAGTTCGCAAAGGACTACATCAGGCAGCAGCAGAGGAAGAGAAGTTGAGCTGGGTTTTGAAGGTGGTCGGGGAGAAGAAAGTTTTATAGGCTGGGCGGCGCGATCTAACAAACGCATGCAGCGGAGGCCGCTAAGCGAGGCTTTCATCGTTGGCTAGTTCCCCACGCGGCCCCGCTGATGCTGTGCGTTATGCGCTTCGTGGTTTTTAATTATGGCTCGTGAAATCAAGGAGTCTGATTGGAAGTTGTTTCGGAGGCTTCATGGGATTGCTCTGGAACGTTTCTGCCAGCGCGTAATCAAAGAGGTTGCGTCTACCACGTCATCCTACGCCGATGGCTATCACGAATGTTACCTCAAGCTCTTTGCGCTGATGGGAAGCCGCGATAGAGAGATGGCGAGCGCCTTTAATGACCCTCGCCGCTCAAATGCCTTCATCCTCCTGGCCAATATTAAGGAATTGGGCTTGTTGACCGAGGAGGAGTTAATGCAGTTTAGTCCAGAGGCCCGCGACGCTATCGAAGTGATCGTTAGCATTCGGCGCGCATAACAAAGCCTTGCAGCTGCCGGCGCGATAGCGTTTCTCAAGTAGCCTTATTCCCTCAGCGTGAATGCTGATCGCGCGCCGCAGCTGAAGGCCAGCGTTATGCTGCTCGCGTGATTATCGTACTTGCGACGATTCGAAAAAGAGAATGTCAGTATTGTTATCGAAAGGCCGCGCGCTCGGGCCAGTTCTGATTGTTATGCTGGGACTCTTCGGCCTGTGGCTCGGATCGCATTCACAGTTTTGGCTTGGCCTCATCGCGTTCCTAGTTGCGTTCGCTGGAGTCGTGGTGATGTCCCACCTCGATTTGCGCCCGACTGAGCAAGAGAGAAGGAGGGGATGGAAACGCATTCGGGAACACGGGAAGCTTCGCTATGTCGGACGTCAAGTTCTCCGAGGTTGGCCCGTCTTGTTCTTTCTGCTGGCAATCGATTTGTCGAGTTCCTATCAGAGTGGCGCCACGTGGAATCCGCGCTGGTTTGCTACGTTCTTCGCTCTTATGGTCGGCGGTTCTGTGCTGATCTCTCTGGGCTGGTGGTATTGGCAAGAGAGAAAGTATGGAAACGTGTCCTGATAATCGAACAGTGCAGCATAACAAAGCCTTGCAGCTGACGGCGCGATAGCATGTTTCTCAAGTAGTCTCGTCCCTTCAGCTGGAATGCTGATCGCGCGCCGCAGCTGAAGGCCATCGTTCGATGGCTTTCTCTATGCGAAGCTTACTCCCGATATTCATCGCTCTCCTCGCGTTATCAATTGCTGCGTGTTCCTATTCCACTGACTTCGTGGTAGTCAACAACTCTGGCCAAACCATTGAGGTCCGGTACAAAATAAAAAGGTTCCCAAATGAACCGTCGACTCTAACCGCGCGGCCGGCGAAAATCGCGGCGTCACAAATTTCGACGCGCGACAGACGGGCATGGAGAAATCTAACCCCCGACGAATTCCAGATGAATCAGGAAACTCGCATCATCACAGTTAACGTCCTGCCCCACGAAGCACTCTGGGTCACTAGTATGTTTCATTATTTCGGCGACGACGATCCCAACGATGTAGCCAGCTGGCCTGTCGACGAGATTACGCTTACAGGTGTGGAAGGCGGGATGACATTTACGGGCGACAAGTCACGCAAGGCCTTCGAATACGTATCACGTGTGCTTTATACGCTGACTTACAAATGATGCGCGCCATCGAACAAAGCCTTGCAGCTGCCGGCGCGACAGCATGTTTCCCAAGTAACCTTTTCCTTTCAGATTGAATGCTGATCGCGCGCGCCGCAGCTGAAGGCCAGCGTTCGGCTTCCAGGTGACAGACTTCAACAAATGCGAAAGCGACGCACAGCCATTTTGATTTCCTGCCTCACAGCAATAGGCCTAGGTTTATTGTTGCTCGATCTTTGGCTAGGCCTACGGAATTATCGATACAGTCGGCTGATTGAAGAATATGAGTGTGGCTATTTGCTGGAGCAGCATTGCAGAGCTGATTTCGATGGCGATGGACGCCTTACTCAAATTGAGGTCAAGCGTCGACATGATGCTCCAGTTGAGGCTCCACCTCGATTCTCAGGAATTGAGCCTGAGGTAGTATTAAATGTGTTTTCTCAGGACAACACTTCGAGGACGCATGTAGGTGTGCGAAATGAATCGGGTCGCGCTCGGCTTATTATCTATGACGCCACGAGATGGCCTGGAGAGAGAACGTTGGTCAATAGCGTGTATGCCTGGAACGGAAAAAGCTTGGTTGAGATTGCGCCTGCAATGACTGATCAGGAGATTCTCTCAGCCATGGCGGCTCGTGATGATGCAGGCACCCTTTCCGAGTGGGTCATCTACTATCTTCTTGCGTGGCCGGGCCGCTTTGTTTACGCATCGCTCTTTGTCGTCGCGGCGCTCGTTTATCGAAAATACCGGCGCGCTGAAAGACTGATACCTGTAAGTGCGTGATTCCGCCGGAAGCCGAACGCTGGCCTTGCAGCTGACGGCGCGATAGCATGCTTCTCAAGTAACCTTTTCCCTTCAGCTCGGATGCTTATGGCGCGCCGCAGCTGAAGGCCAGCGTTCGGTGCTTACTCTCCTGAATCAGTTCTATGGTAAATTGTTAGTCATCATGAGTACCGCAAAGCAGGAAGTCGAATCATTGCTAAGTAAGTTGCCCGATGATTGCTCGCTTGAAGACATTCAGTATCATCTCTATGTGATCGAGAAGGTGCGAAATGGTTTGGAGGCTGCAGATTCTCAGGGCACAGTGTCGCAGGACGAGGTTGAGCGGCGGGTTGGGAAATGGCTCACCGAGTAGCGTGGTCACCACGAGCTGTCGAAGATCTGGAAGCGATAGCCCAGTACATTTCCGCTGACTCTGCCGCCTATGCTAACGCAGTAGTAAAGACGATTCTCAACACCGCACGCAACCTTTCCAATTTTCCACACTCGGGTCGCTTAGTTCCTGAAATAGCCGATGAAAGCATTCGAGAGTGGTTCGCTTACAGCTATCGAGTCATCTACCGGATGGAAGAAGAAGGGATTACAATCGCTGCAGTAGTACATGGCCGGCGGCTTTTAGATTTGTGATGAGATGTCCTTGCCATCGGCGCGCCGAACAAAGCCTTGCAGCTGAGGATCAATAGCGTGTATTTCAATTAACTTGGTTCCATGCTGCTTGAATGCTGATCGCGCGCCGCAGCTGAAGGCCATCGTTCGCCAGCTGAATTCCTGTATGTGACGAGCCGTCTACGATTCTACTTTTTCGTTGTCCTGGTAGTTGCTCTCTTCAATGTCATTGGCTCGATGGCATCTCGAGCCTTCGTCTTTAGTTATCTGAAGCTCTTTTGGTTGTCGTGGTGTATTTATTTCTTGGCCGGGTTTTTCGCTTGTACGCGCTTTGCTTTCATTGACGGCATAATTGCGGGGTTGGTTGCGGGCCTAGGAGATGCCACCATCGGATGGTGTTTATCAACAGTCATTGGCCCATACATTCCGGGTCGTCCACAACACTACAGTATTGTGGTCATCGCGGTAACGATCGTAATGGTGAGCTTATTGAGTACATTGTTTGGCTTATTAGGTGCAACCATCTGCAAATTGGTTAGGATAGGTCATTAATGCGCCGCTGCCGAACAAGCGCTTGCTGCGGACTCGCCGGTGAGTGGCCTTATCGATAGTTGCGTGGGCGAGCCGCTGAAGCGCAGCGTTCGGCTGCTATGTGATTGGAGAATTGGGATGAGAAATAAGGCCAAAACGATTTTGATTTTTGTTGTCGGCTTGCTCGTTGGAGCGTTGGTGACTTTTATCATTTTGGGCAAAATGAATCAGCGGCTGTATGCTCGGTCCTATGCCCTCAGCGTCATGGAGCAAGCGTTTCTGGCGACCGAGTTGCGGGCTCACAGGCAAGACGAACTTCAAAAACGCATTGAAGCCAATCTGCCCAGTGCCGTGCTCGCCATTCAGCAACACAAGGACCTTCAGAGCGCACCTGAATCCCAGAGCGCACTGCGTTCAGTTAAAGATTTCTATGAAATGAATGCTGTACCGGTTCCAAAGGAAATCGCGGGTATTTTGAACGATCTTTCTTCAAAGCACTGAGTTCTTCTGTGCAACCGCAGCCTAACAAGCGCTTTCAGCGGACCGGAATCAGCGTGCCTCTCATCGACAACTTGTAGCACGACGCAGTTGTCGCCCGGCCGCTGAAGCGCATCAGCGTTATGTGCTATGAGATACAGCCATGAGTAAACGTAAAGAATCTCAAAAGGGAATGGTCGTTTGCTTTGCCTGGTATCGTCCTGAGCAATGGCAGCGAGTGCGCGATATTTCTGCTGATGCCGAGGCCCTGGAAAACTCTTTTGAGGAGTGGTTAGGCTTGGCGGAAGCCAAGCTGCTGGAGTTGCGATCTTCGGGCGCCGATGTCAAAAAGGTCGATATCGATAGCGAGCAATTAATTCTGTGGTGCAATGAACGCGGCTTTGAAGTTAACGCCTCAGTGCGCTCACGCTATGCTGCCGAGAAGCAGAGCGAGTTGGATCGCGATCGGTTCTAACGACGCGCGCACATAACAAGCGCTTGCAGCTGCCGGCGCGATAGCGTGTTTCTCAAGTAGTTAGTTTCCCCTACGCTGAATGCTGATCGCGCGCCGCAGCTGAAGCGCAGCGTTGTGCTCTAGATCTAACCAGCTAACTGAAGAGCAGACCGCTGCTGTTGCGATGACAATTGCAGAATTGCCCGAAAGCGCGAAATCGCCGCCGCTTGGGTTTCTCTACGTGGTAAGTTTCAAGAATCACGGAGAGTGGATGACGAGAATCTATGATCGAAGGCAGCTACCCGCGGCTATTTACTAAATTGCATTCGATTGTAGGGTACCCCGTAATATCGAACGGCGGAGCATAACTCATTGCACCGAAGCGCGGGATAGCGTGCGTCTCAACTAACTTTATCCGGCGATGCTGGAAGGCTGATCGCCCGCGCCCGGTGAATTGGATCGTTATATGCTTCCTTAATATTGCAAACTTTTGTGGAACAGAAACTATGAGAATAATAAGCTTTTCATTAATCCCTCTGCTCGTAATCTTAGGCAGCCTTTTTTCGCATGCTGCACAGAGGGCCCAGCCGACTAATTCCCCCGATAGTGTCATCAGAGAATTATACAGAGTACACAACAATGGGAAAGGCGGCATATTTGAAGCCAAAGGAAAGAAGTACATCTACAAATTCTTTGATCAGAAGCTCGCTGACCTGATCTGGAGAGACATCACCCAGACACCGGAAGGGGAGGTGGGTAGTCTCGACTTTGACCCGCTCTACAACGCGCAGGATACGGGGATTACGAACTTCCAGATAGGTAAGCCGATGGTAGAAGGTGATAGATCTACCGTTTTAGTAAGTTTTCGCAACTTCGGTCAGCGGACGAGAATCAAGTTTCAGATGCACAATGGTAAGGAAGGATGGAGAATAAAGAATGTGATCTATAGTGACAAGTCTGATCTGATCAAGATCTTAAGCCCGCTCCAATAATTGCTCTTGAGAAGAAGCGCATATAACGACAAGCGCTTGCAGCGGACTCGCCGGTGAGGGACCTTTATTCGTAGTTGCGTGGGCGAGCGGCTGAAGCGCGGCGTTCGATGCTTCGTGGTTCAGTGAGGAAGTTGATGAAGATCAAACGTCCATTCAAGAGCCCACTATCGAAACGAGCTAAGAAGGGCTTTCGCGGTTATCCCGTCGGCACCATTGCTTTCTATGGTCCTACCGCCCAGCAAGCCACCAAAGTGGCGGTGGGCATCGTGATGCGTGAAGGCTCCGAGCCGGAGATTCTAGAGCGATGGTACGGGAAGGAGCAGGATCTGCGTTCCGACGAGGAGGTCGCTTATCAAATAAGTGCTTTTCTGCGTGAGCATCAGGTGCTGTCAGTGTCTATGGTAGATCGGATTATCGGCTGTCCGCATGAGGAGGTAGTTGATTACCCGGAAGGAGAGGCCTGCCCGAACTGTCCCTACTGGAGCGGTCGGGACAGGTTCACCGGTGAGCTGATTCATTGACTTCAAGCGCTTGATGGTGAAAGGCAATCCGCTACCATGACGCTGTCCAACAAAGCCTTGCAGCTGCCGGCGCGATAGCATGTTTGTCAAGTACCCTTTTCCTTGCTGGCTGAATGCTGATCGCGCGCCGCCGCTGAACGCCAGCGTTGGGTTGCTTCGCGAGAACCTACGCCCTGCGGCGAGATTGTGGCTGAAACACAGCTCAGCAGCCACCTCTGACAAGGTCGGGAATACATTAACTATGAAACGGATCCACATTGGCGCGGTCGTTGTGTGTGCCTTGATCTGGGCAGGCTGTGGCAGCGCGGTTCAGTCCTCCGGGCAAAACGGTGGTGCGGCCGGTGACGACAGTCAAATCGGGCGCGCGTTCAAAAACAGGACAAGCAATGTCCAGGTTGAAGGAGAAGGCTTAGTAAGCCGCATACTGGCAGACGACCTCGCTGGCAGCAGGCATCAGCGATTCGTCGTTCGCCTCGCATCAGGTCAGACGGTCCTTATTGCGCACAACATCGACATCGCGCCGCGGGTCGCCGGACTACAGAAAGGCGATCGCGTACGCTTCTATGGCGAATACGTGTGGAACGAAAAGGGAGGTATGGTCCACTGGACGCACCACGATCCGGACGGGAGGCATGTAGCGGGTTGGCTCAAACACAACGGGCGGACCTATTATTAACACCCGGTGCGTTCCTCTCCGGGTTGCAACCCAACAACTCATGCAACCGGAGCGGAATCAGCTTGGAATTTGTCGTTAACTTGGATGAATCAAAGTCAGCAACGTCCGAGGTGAATCGATGTTCAGGCGCTTGGCAATCCTGTTCCTCCTAACTGCGAGCAGCAGCTTGTGGGCACAATCTCCAGCACCAGAAGCGAAAGAAAAGTCATGTCGGCAGCATCCGGGTTTGATTGGCAGTTGCTTTACTATCCGTGGCAGGCTGTCGATTTACAACGGGGCTCCGGCGCTCCGCCTCTGGAGAGTTGGCTCCCGGCGGATGCTCGGTATTTCCGAGCAGCGTTTCTCTGTGGCTGGGTATCGTAATGTTCCTGACTATATTGAAAGTCAAATAAACCAGAACGTTGCCATCTTCGGTGATTTTATAGTGTGTCCGTTCACTCGCTCGCAGCCAGGAGCAATGCAGCTCGTATGCATTGAGGCGGGGAAGAACCTGGTTGTCCGCAAGCAAGAGTAAGCAGGCGTGACACTCATAAGGCGCCACGTAACAAGGTGTTGGTCACCCGGTCAGCAAGCGGGCGTTATACGCCTAAATACCTGGAGGTACTGAACCATGCTTAAATCCGCTAAAACTCGGCTCTGGTTTTTAGCGATTCTTGGTTGCTTCCTCGCGTGCGCAGCTCC
Source organism: Pyrinomonadaceae bacterium (assembly GCA_036507195.1). Taxonomy (GTDB): domain Bacteria; phylum Acidobacteriota; class Blastocatellia; order Pyrinomonadales; family Pyrinomonadaceae; genus PSRF01. Next base: position 9,708 of record DASXQM010000214.1, read on the forward strand.
GCAATTGAAATCAAGCTCAGTCAATGCTCCGTTAACGGAGCCCTACCCAAGCTCAGCCTTTAATCCCGACAACTTTAAAACCAGAGCTGTATTTGAGTTAGTGAATCATCAGCCAGGTTTGATTCAGCAAGGTAGCAACAAGATTTCAACCGAGAGTGCACTGGTCACACACACGAACGGATTAATGGGGAATACCGAAGGATTAGAGATTCAATTCTTTACCAGACTCATCACAGAAGCAGATCAAAAGGACGTATTGGAGAACGGCGCCAAGGAAATGAAAGGAAGTGATTACGCGGCCCTCGTTCTATTCCTGGACAAGCAGAATAAGATCGGGCAGGTGAACTTGAGCTATGTGGTTCCTGGCACTACAGTCGCCAGGACAGTGGCATGGAAACCTGAAGATTTAAAGAAATACTTCTCAGATTACCAATTCGATGGGAAACGCTTACAACTTAAAAGTAAGGGAACTTACAGCGAGACAGATTCGGAACAACGAACGATGAGTCTAGCGTGGGATGTGAATATTGATCTTCCCGTATTTGATCGTCGCAAAAAATGAAGGTAAGACCAAATTCTGTCGCGGCTTGCTACGAAAGGCTGCGTTGTTTGAACCGAAAGAAGTGGCTGCAGGAATCCGGACGATAAGCCCGGCGACTTGTGGCTATGCTGCTCAGGTATGAAAGCAAGTAAAGCGTCGATTCTAACGGTCTTGTCTCGCTCTCTGCGCCTGCGTTGTCCAGCTTGCGGCCAATCGTCCATCGCGCGCGGTCCCTTTCGCGTCAGACATCACTGCCCTAACTGCCGTTCACTTTTTCAGCGTGAGGAGGGCTTCTTCGTCGGCGCTATTCTCGCTAACATCATGGTAACGGAGCTGATTATTTTGCTTGTCTGCGTAGTGTGGCTGATGGTAATTGGGTCCAGTTATGAGTCGGTCCTGGCGGGCCTCTTCCTCGTAGCGTTACTATTTCCGGTGGCTTTTTATCATCACAGCTGGAGCTTCTGGCTTGGCTTTGACTACCTGATCGAAGGACTACCCAGCTATGACAAAGAGGTCAAACGCACAACACGATAAGCCTGCCCCTTAAAACTCGGCTGATGAATTCGGGTCCGGTAAGAATTGGCTATGCGAATTCTTGTAACGGATAAGCAAAGCGTCGATTTAGCTAAAGTCCAGGTGGGCAAATAGCGGAAAATGGTCGGACGCTCGGCTAGCTACAGCAGCCTCAGTGACTACCTCACACTGGACCAGTCGCCGGGCGAACTCCATAGGAATAAATACGTAATCGAGCCGCAGATGCGGATCCCAAACAGGAAAAGTGTAGCCCTTGTCCGACGGATGAAGCAGGCGGTATCCGTCAATGTAATAAGAGTCTTTCATCAGCTGAATGGTTTCGCGTTGAATGTCTCTGCCACTCAACCAAACCAGCGCGCGAATCCAGGCGGGCATACGACGAACATCAAGAATCTCGCCAGGCGCAAGCGTATTGAAGTCTCCAACCAGAACATGAAAGCCTTGCTGATGTCTTTCGATACTCTTCAATAGGGCGCGAATCTCCAGCACCCTGCGACGCTCGCTCCACTTTGAAAACATAGAGCTGAGGTGAAGACCGAAAATTCGCGATTCGCTGCCTTCGAGAACAATTTCAAGAAAGGAATGTTTTGCGCCGGCCGGATAGTGCCATTCATGATGGCTCGGCTTCAGCCGGCTGATGTAGCCAATCGAATGCTCGCGTCGCGCGGCCCAGAAAGGCAAATCAGTTGCGGCTGCCAGTCGCCCAATAACATCCGGATCAATTGCTTCCTGAAAAACCACCAGGTCCGGGCCGACAGTGCGAATCACTTCTGCCAGTTCCCTTTCGCGCCCTCGCCCACCGAAGCGGATGTTGTAGCTAAGCAGCTTAACAATCACGGAGCTTTTTGCGCCTCTATCACCATGTGGTAAGGCTCATCAAATAAGACATCCCGCGCAAAGAGTATTAAGTTTGCAGTAGCCTGGAAGTTAACCGGTCGCTTAGCAAGTTTCTGTAGCTCCTCACGAAGCGCATTGAGAGCAGGCGCAATCGCGGGATCCTGGTCACAGAGCGGCTTGGTGTGCAGGCCGGGAATATAGAATGCCTCTTCATTCCAGTACCCCATTACTTTATTTCCTACGAGCGTAACGTCGAGATCGCTGCTTCCGCGGCCGGAGGAATCAAACCTTTTACCGTCTTTCCAGCTCTTATTGGTAACCACGCTCCCCCGTAAGGCCACGCCCGTGCCTTCCGGCAACCCTGCTTTCAGCCTGGCGCAAAACTCTCGATACTTGAGTGCGTCGCCATCGAACGCCAGGCGGATGATCCGCTGGTCGACTTCTTCGTCACTCATTTCATTTACGTCTTTGGGTTCTGCCACGCTTGTCTCGCCGCTGAATCAAAGATTTCGCCGTCGGTTGCCATCGATTTCATTCAGACTTACTTTATACCGCCTGATCAAGTTTTTAGTCGAGAGTCACAGATTTCATGACTATAGAGATTCGTCTAGCAACGAGGGAAGACATTCCTGCACTTCAGCAGTTGATACGCGAGTCAGTTAGCGTTCTAAGCGCTCAGTATTATACTTCGACCCAAATCGCGAGCGGCTTGTCACACGTTTTTGGCGTTGATACCCAACTAATTGTCGATGGCACCTATTTTGCAGCCGCCGTTGATAACCGGCTTGTGGGCAGCGGCGGTTGGAGCAAACGAAAAACCCTATTTGGCGGCGACCAGTCAAAGTTGGACGGGAACGATCCATTACTTGATCCGGAGACACAAGCTGCGCGCATTCGAGCATTCTATGTTCATCCCGAGTGGTCGCGAAGAGGTATCGGCAGCAGGATCTTAAGGTCGTGCGAAGATGCCGCGCGAATAGCGGGTTTCAGTAAAATTGAGCTGGTCGCCACGCTTCCTGGTGAGCCGCTATATTTGGCCAGAGGTTATGAAAAAACAGAAGCGATTCAGATAGAAACTCCAGACGGCGAATCGTTGCCGGCGTTTCGAATGACGAAGACTTTAAGCCGTGGATGACACGTTTTTGTGCAAAGCCATGGTGCGTTATTATTACAGCGATCAGCATTTCTTAAATCTTACCGGGTAGTAAACTCAAAGAAGGAAAGACACATGCAAGCATTTCTCGACGATTTCCGTGAAACAATCGTTGACACTTCCGAGCAGTTGCTGCAGATTTCCGAGGAAAAGAGCCAGCTTTCCAGAGCTGCCGGCAAGTGGTCACCGAAGGAGATTATTGGCCACCTGATTGACTCAGCCTCGAACAATCATCAGCGCTTCGTGCGCGCACAGTTTAGTGATGATCTGATCTTTGCTGGTTATGAGCAGGAGGGCTGGGTTCGCGTTCAGGACTATCAGGGCGAGTCCTGGCTCGAACTTGTCCAGCTTTGGAAACTATACAACAAACATATCTTGCACTTGATGTCGCGGGTGCCTGAAGAGACGCGCATGAAGTTGCGCTACAAGCACAACCTCCACCAGCTTGCCTCGGATAAGCTTAGTGAAAGCGAACCGGTCACTTTAGACTGGTTCATGCGCGACTACGTTGACCACATGAAGAAGCATCTGGGCCAAATCTTCGGCGAAGCCTGAACCCAGTTTGCTCGAAGACCAGGGTAGCTCCCTGTGAACTCATTGCTTTATCAGAACCGGAAGCGTAGCGACCGGCCACAGACTCAACTCGAGTGTCACGAATTTCCGTCGGGAACCGTCCTTACTGACAGTTGAGCGCTGGGGCCGGTCGCTACCGCTTCCGGATCTGATAACGGTCGCTAGTTGACGAGACGAGTTAAGGTTTCTTTCGCTGGTTCACGAGGATACCCGAGTCTACCGTCTCTCCAGTGCGCGAAATAACCTGAAAATACAGTTGGTTCTTAACAACCTCGGCTAGCATGAACGACATGTCGCTGTCGAAGGACTTGTCCGTTAAAAGCGAATTGTCTTTGACATTACCTTCACGCAATTTTCCCCCGGCGCCCGAGATGAAATAGTAAATACCCTTTTGCGGCTTTACCCGTTCATAGAAATGCTCGTGGCCCGCGAGCACCACGTTCACACCATACTTAACGAATAACGGTTCCACTACTTTTCGCAGTGCCGTGTCAGAGCCGTGCTTGCCGCCGGAGGAATAAGGAGGATGGTGAAAGAAGCATATCTTCCATTCGGAGGTGTCCTTTGCTAACTCATCCTCGAGCCACTTCAATTGCGCCTTGTCCATGTAATTGCTGTTCAGCGAGTAGAAGGCGACATTGCCTTTCGTGAAGCGGTAATACTCTTTCCCATTCATGTTGAAGTTTTCGTAAAAGCGTTCATTGGGTTGGTCATGATTTCCCAGTGTGGCGTAAAACTTCACCTTGTTGTCCAGCAGCCTTTGATAAACATCCTGAAATTTTTTCCTGTAGTCGGCTGGTGTCTCACTGCCGTAAAGGTTATCGCCCATCATCAAGACAAAATCGAAGGGAAATACTGCTCGATATTGCACCATCAGGTCAGCGACTTGCTGCTGCTTACTGCTACCGGTACCGGTGTCCCCGATAATCCCGAATCGTACTGAGCCCTCTTTTAAAGGCAGGCTCAACGGCAGGCTGCCTGGTTTTGCAGGTTGGCCGACCCTATTGCCTCGCGCGTTGCCGTTGGGATTATTTTGACAGTAGCTCGCGTTAAAGACACTGAAAAGAACCAGAACAAAGGCTGTTAGAACTGAAGCAACGGTGCGTCTCATATTTGATCTCCTCTCAACCCAACTTCCCGTTTTTACGGAAGCGCATCCAGCATGTAGTCAATGATCAGATTGTTGTCAGTGTCGACGAGCATTAGATTGCGGCCAACGTAGCGATACTTCACCTGCTTAGGTAGTTGCGGAAGCTTCAACAGTAAGGCCGGAGGCATTTCTACAAACTCCTTGGCGTCTGGGTAGGGATAATTGATTTTCAAAGGAACAGGAATGTTGCTTTCCTTATCCAGCACCACTTTGCGTATTTCTTTTTTCTCAGTGGGTTTGAATTCACTCTTGAGGGTTGTGCGAATGAGCTTGGCGACGTCCGGCATAAACAAGTCGCCCGGCTTGGCGCCGGCTCGCGCCACTCTGAGCGCTTCCACAGAAGCTTTCTCGAAGGCTGCTATCTGCTCAGGGGTGCTGTCCCGGGAAAGTTTCGGCACCTTTCCTTTTACGCGCTCGCGTAGCTTCACATACTGTCTAACACGTGCCTCGAATCGCTTGATTGTTTGCTTCTCCGCGGACGAAAGTGGAGGTTCAGCAGCTTTGGCAATCTGTTCCACCACTTTCTCCTGAGCTGTAGCCGCAGCGGGCAAAAAGGCCGGCACCAATAACATTCCTAACATAGCCGCGCAGCCTGTGCACAGTTTCGATATGTATTTCATGGCCTCGAAAAACTGCAAACATGATGCCAGCAACAGCTGAAGAAAAACTGGAGATGCGGGTCATTTGCACACCTATGACCGTGCTCAGGGGCCGAAGGATGTATTCATTTAGTGTGTTATTGCTGTACTGCGACGATACGGAGCGACAGCGTGAAAACTCGAACTCCCATTAACATCAGAACCAAGGAGCGGGCCAGCCCGCGCAGCGGACGAGTGAGAACAGCCCAACGCGGCTCAGCCGCCGCACAGTGCGGTAATGGCTTTGCCTTACCGTTGAGTCTCTCTCAGATTACTAGAGGCTGTGCCTCCGATGCGTGAGGCGGAGCCTCATGAAAGATGAGAACCCGGCTTCGGAAACGCGGAGCCATTCCGCACTAG